>JADLAJ010000360.1 GCA_020848255.1 Chitinophagales bacterium | reverse complement strand
GCAATACGTCTGCGTGCATCTTTTGTATTGAATGTTTCGTATTTCGTGTAACGTTTCAAGCCCATCAACATAATACGCAATTCATCGCCTTCGCCGAAAGATTGTAAGGCATGTTTTCCATGTAAATTTACTCTTTCTATAGCATCAGAAATAAATACTTTAGTCATATCAATTTGAGCAGCACAAGCTTCTTCACCTTTGATAGCAATCAATTTCTGTGTACGCAATACCGCAGACTCCATGGAGTATACTTCTGCCAGCATATCTGCTACATTCATCAGGATTTCCTGTTCGTGTTTCAGTTTTGTCATTAGTTTTTGTACGGCTGCACCCGCTGTCATTAAAATTGCTTTTTTAGCATTTTTGATGGCTTTCACTTCTGCTGCCAATGGCGTTGTATCGTCATCACCACCAAAATCAGGCACACTCATTAATTCTTTCTGAACAGCCATTGCAGGCGTCATCATGTCAATTTTACCACCCATAGCACGTTTCAGCAACATGTCTACAGAAAGTAAACGGTTGATTTCGTTGGTACCTTCAAAAATACGGTTGATGCGCGCATCTCTGTAAGCGCCTGCAGCACCTAACTCTTCTGAATAGCCCATACCACCGTGTACCTGCACGTTTTCATCTACACAGTAGTCTAATACTTCTGAACCAATGAATTTTAACAATGAACATTCGATCGCATATTCTTCAGCCGCTAACATGATGGCTTCCTGATAAGGTTTTCCCTGTGCCACCAATTCTTTTTCTTTATTGTCAATCATATCGGATGCACGGTAGCAAGAACTTTGCAATGCGTAAATGCGAGTAGCCATTTCAGCAATCTTATATTGTATCGCACCGAAAGTTGCAATCGGCGTTTTGAATTGCTGACGTTCCACTGCATATTTTGCAGATTGTTCCAAGGCTAATTTAGAACCTCCTAAAACACCTGCTGCCAATTTATAACGGCCTACGTTTAGTATGTTGAAAGCGATTAAATGACCTTTTCCTATTTCACCCAGTAAGTTTTCTACCGGTACTTTTACATTTTCTAAAAACACCTGACGGGTAGAAGAACCTTTAATACCCATTTTTTTCTCTTCAGCACCCAGGGTCAATCCCTCCATGCCTTTTTCCAAAATCAGGCAGGAGAATTTATCGCCGCCGATCTGACAGAATACGATGAATACATCTGCGAAACCGGAATTGGTAATCCACATTTTCTGACCGTTCACGATATAGTGCGTTCCTTCTGCATTTAAGATGGCCGTTGTTTTAGCTCCTAATGCATCCGAACCAGAGCTTGGTTCAGTCAAGCAGTAACAAGCTTTCAACTCACCGCTTGCCAGTTTTGGCAAATAGTGTGCTTTTTGATGCTCATTTCCGAAATAAACAATTGGTAAAGTACCGATACCAATATGCGCTCCTAAAGACAGGGAGAATGAACGAGATTTAGCCAGATACTCAATCAACAATGAATTAGTATTAAAGTCTTTTCCCATCCCACCGTACTCTTCCGGAATAGCTAAGCCCAGCAAGCCTAATTCGCCTGCTTTCATCAGTAATGATTCTGTAAGGCCCGGTTCCTGATGTTCGATTCGGTCGTAAATCGGAATAATTTCCGTATCAACAAATGACACGACTGTATCGACAATCATTTGCTGTTCTTCGTTTAAATCTTCCGGTGTAAAAACATCCTGGAAGTTAGATTCTTTAACTAAAAACTCACCGCCTTTGAGTAAGTTTTTTACGTCGGCTAATGTTTCGCTCATTTTTTTATTGATTTTATTTTTTAAAATTCAAAAGGATTATTTCTTCGTTTGAAATGACATACTAAAATTACAATGCACGCATTGGAATAACAAACGTTTGGTCAAAAGGTTCAGTTAAGTATTTGTTATCAATTTTGTTATACAAGAGGACATACTGATTGTTAATTTTTTCAATTATTTTTGCAACAGAAAGCTATTTTAAATTGCGTTAAACCATATGCTATGGCGTCTTACAAAAGAATTCCATTAAAACCATTTCCTAATGGCTGGTATGTTGTGGCACATTCCAATGAACTGAAGAATGGTGAAATCATTACCAGAAGATTTGCAGGAAAAGACATATTATTATTCAGAACCGAATCCGGTAAACTTGCAATTACAGAACCCTACTGTCCTCATATGGGCGGTCATTTCGGATACGGTGGAAAAGTAGAAGGCGAAAACATAAAATGTCCTTTTCATCATTTTTGTTTTGACACCAAAGGAGACTGTACTAAAACCGGTTACGACTCAAAACCATCTTCAAAATTAAAATTGCCTACATACTATGCTGATGAAAAAAATGATTTGATTTTAATCTGGTTTGATGAGAAAAATAATGCACCGTCATGGTTTATTCCGCAAGAAGACTGGAGTGAGTGGACTGAAGTGCGTTTTGCAGAATACAATTTCAATTCACATCCACAGGAAACTTCAGAAAACAGTGTGGATGTAGGGCATTTCGGCATTGTACATGGATACACTGGTGTTGAAACCTTACACGATATGGAAACACACGACTATTATCTATATGCAAAATATGCTATGCACCGTATAGCTGATTTTGTGGGTAAGAAAAGAAACATCCGAACCGAGTTTAATGTGCATGTACATGGCCTGGGCTATTCATTTGTTAACACAGAAATTCCGGAACTTGGTATGCAGACCCGTCACTTTGTATTACCCACTCCTACTGATATCGGAAAACTTAAACTGCGCATTGGAGTAAGTGTAAAAAAGATGTCTGATTTTAAAAAAATCACTCCATTATTGAATTTATTGCCAAAAAAATTAGTTCATAAAATCCTACTGAACGGCGCTTACAAAGGGTATTGCCATGACGTAAGTATGGATTTTAAAATCTGGGAGAACAAAATTTATATCGACCCGCCTATTTTAGCTAAAGGGGATGGCCCTGTGACACAATACAGAATGTGGGCACAGCAGTTTTACTATGATGACTCCACACAGCCCAATTACAAGCCACAAGAAGTGATATAGAAAAAATTGATTATCATAAAATTCGTTAAGAAATAAAAGATTCAATCAGCCGTCTTCATTTTGTTTTAAACATTTTATAGTTTTGTTGGTTACAGATTAAACGCAAAATTCAGGCATCATCTTTGTATATTATTTTTAAACAGTGAAATATGAAAAACTTGTTATTTTTCTTGTTTTCTTTATCTGTTCTAAGTTTTTCATATGCTTCTGCTGAAGAACCCTGGAAGCTGGAAAAAGATAAAGACGGAATTAAGATATGGAACAGAAAAACACCTAATTCTTCTCTTAAAGAATATAAGGCTTCTATTATTTTAAATATTACACCTGAAAAATTAGTTTCGTTTCTAAAAAACATTTCACAATATGAAAAATGGATGTACAAAGTAGATGCAGGTAGCGTAAAAGTGCTAAAAAAAATTAACGATAATGATTTCTACACGTACATGATCATTTCCGCACCACTTATAAAATCCAGAGAAACGATTACGCACATGACTTTTTATCCACCAGACAGCAAGGGCGTAATCATGATTAATTTAGATGGTGCTCCTGATTTGATTCCAAAAACTGATAAATACGTACGGATACCAAAATCAAAAGGTTATTTCAAAATTGTTCCACTTGGAAATGGAAAAGTTGAGTTGATACATCAGGCATATGGCTCACCGGGTGGCGGAATTCCGGATGTACTGGCAAATTTATCTTCTGTGGACTGCCCTTTTTATATGTTTACCAAGATTAAATCGCTGTTGTAATTTCAAAGCCCAGCCTTTCGAGGTCTTTCCAGAATAATGGATATGATTTTGAAACTACATTGGCATCTTCAATAATCAACTCATTCAATTTTAAAGATAAGGGTGCAAACGCCATGGCCATGCGGTGATCATCGTATGTTTTTATAGTCGTAAGTCGTGAGTCGTGAGTCGTGAGATTGTTTGAAATTAATTTCCAGTTGTTGCTATCCAGCTCCACTAAAGAAGCTAAGCCTAATTTTTGTAATTCTGTATCTAATGCTGCAATCCGGTCAGTTTCTTTGATTCGCAAAGTTTGCAAACCTTTGCAATGCAGTTCTATCTTCAAGGCGGCACAAAACGCCACAACAGTCTGTGCCAAATCAGGGCACTCCAGAAAATCAAAATTAAATACACTAAAATCCGGCTTGCTTACTTTACGAATTTCAACAGCATTTTCTTTCCATGTTGTTTCCACTCCAAAACTATTTGAAATAAAAGCAATAACAGCGTCTCCCTGTATTTGCTGATTGGTTAATCCTTTTAATTCTATAGATGCGTTTTTTGCTAAAACGGCAATAGCATAAAAGTAAGACGCAGCGCTCCAGTCTCCTTCTATATAGAACGGTTTGGGGGTATAATTACCGGATGCTACATTTATATTGTTTCCTTCAAATTTGGTATTAATTCCAAAATACTCCATCATTTTCAACGTCATCTTAATATAAGGAACAGAAACAATAGTGCCTGTTAATTCAAGCTCAAGACCTTCTTCCAGCGTTGGTGCGATTAACAACAAAGCGGTAATGAATTGTGAAGAGGTATCAGCAGGCAAACTTATTTTCCCGCCTTTCAATTTTCGTCCTCTGATTCTTAGTGGCGGGAAGCCCTGATTTTTTTCGTAGGTGATATCTGCACCTAATTGCACTAAGGCATCTACCAAGATTTTTATGGGACGAAGCTGCATTCGATCGCTGCCGGTCAACACCACTTCCCTTCCTTCCTGTGTAGCTAAAAATGCAGTAAGAAAACGAAAGGTGGTTCCACCTGCTCCGGCATCTAAAACGCTCTCTTTTGACTGAAGTATATTTTTAAGAAAAACCGTATCATCCGCATTGGATAGATTTTCCATAGCAATTTGATTATTACACAACGCATCAATAATTAACACACGATTACTGATACTTTTAGAACCATTTAACTGAATAGAGCCGTTAAGAGAATCCTGCGCCGGTTTTTTGATATGAAATGACGGAGACATATTACAATAGTACAAAGAAAATTTAAGAAATCAGAAGCAGAGAATAAATTGAGGTTGAAAATTTATTTCTAATTTTCTTTCGTTTGGAATTTCTCTTTATTTTTTATCCAGAGAAAAATAATAACGCCCACTAAGAGAATAGGTGCCATTAATAAATATTCAATACCATTATTGATACTTTTTGCATACTGAGAAGTTTGTACGGTACCTTTACACATGGCACATTGTGCCTGTGAGAGATAAGAAATACTTAACAATAATATTGTAAAAATGAATGGTCTATATTTTCTGATTTGCATACTTGTAAAATTACACAATAACTGGATTAGAAGAGTGAATTTAGCGTTAATAATAAGGCGCCATAAACACGTACACCAAAACTCCGGTGATTGCCACATACAACCATAATGGAAAGGTAAATTTTGCCCATTTCTTGTGTTGTATAAAATCGTTCTTAAATGCAAAAGAAAAGGTTTTTAACACAAACGGCAATACAATTGCAGAGAGTATAATATGTGAAATCAGGATAAAAAAGTAAATAAAACGAATAATGCCTTCTCCTCCGAACTTGCTATCCTCTGCCTTTAACGTATGATAAACAACGTATGATAACAGAAAAACAACGGAAAGTAATAATGCTGTCAACATAGCTATTCTGTGAGAGCTACTGTTTTTATTTTTTATAAAGAACAATCCCGTTAACAAACAAAGAGTGGTTCCTGTATTTACAACAGCATGAAATTTTGGAAAAAAACTTAAATCAATATTGTGGGTAATCGCTGGTGGTGCAAATTTCAGCATGGCAATAACCAGACTGGGTACAGCAACTGAAATTACTGCAATGATAAAATTGATAGTTTTGGTAGAAGTATTTTGAAGCATACAATAAAGATTTTAGTACAATCTATAAAATCTGATTTATTTTTTCTCTTTCTTGTACTTAGGGTCGTTCTTTTTCATAGGAACGATATAACTTACCAGTAACATCTGAATATCTTTAATCATCTGATCTACTGATATTTTATCAGTACCGTCATAGTAACCTCTGATTCGTCTTTCCTTATCAATTAGTACAAATTTCTGATCATGAATAAAATCCGTCGGACCACCATCACCTTGCATCGCTGTAATAAAATACCCATTACGAGCTTGTTTATACAGTTCTTTCTTGTCTCCGGTCAGCAATCTCCACATTCTGGAATTAACATCCTTT
Source organism: Chitinophagales bacterium (assembly GCA_020848255.1). Classification (GTDB taxonomy): domain Bacteria; phylum Bacteroidota; class Bacteroidia; order Chitinophagales; family JADIYW01; genus JADJSS01. The sequence goes on along the minus strand of JADLAJ010000360.1, from coordinate 25,858 downwards.
TCAACAGAATAATTGAATAATTGTTTTACGGAATCTGTTTCCGGATCTACTGTATGAGAAAGTATTAATACGTCTTTATCTGTTACAAATTTATCCTGAACAAGATGCAGATTACTGGTCATATCGATACAGATACTTTTGCAGGTAGTAAAGAAGAAATCAACTACAGTCACTTTTCCGTTCATGATAGCCTCTGTTACAGTATCTCCATTCTGGTCTAAAAATAAAAATGGCGGTACTTTGAAATATGCAGTATCAATGATATCCCTATCTCTGTAATCTTTTGACTTAAATGGCTGCTTGGGACCATAAATAGGTAAACACTTATCTGTTTCCAATGTAGGTCTGTGTTTATTCTTATAGTTAAATACCAGAAAAAACACGACAGGAAATATTGCTACAACTACGACAGCTGCAATAAACCCGACTCTTTTATTATTTTTCAATAAAGATTATTTTGGATGGTTCAAGATATTCCAGTAATGACCTTCTGTAGCAAATGCAATAATTGCCCATACTAAGAAAACTAATGGAACTCCAAGAGAAAGCATAAAGGCACGCTTCTCGTATTTTAAGTGCATAAACTCACCTACGATAAAGAAAGCTTTTGCTAAACTTGCCAGTACATAGAATGTATTCATTACTAATTTTGGTAAATGTGGTCCTAATATTAATGCAACTGCAACTTCAACCACGGTAACAATACTAAGAATAGCTGTTGCTCTCCAGACTGCTTTTACACTTGACTGATATTGTTCTTCTGATAAATGACTAGACATATCTCTCTTTTTATTTTTTTTTATAAAACGATTACATTAAATAGAATGCTAAGAATACAAACACCCATACCAAATCTACAAAGTGCCAGTATAAACCAACTTTTTCAATCATTTCATAATGACCTCTTCTTTGGAATGTACCGTTTGCAGTTGCAAAGAATGCCCAGATATTAATACAAACCCCCGTAAATACGTGGAATCCGTGAAATCCGGTAATACCAAAAAACAATGCACCAAATGCAATTGGTCCAGGTGATACAGCCATATGCTCCTCTACCAAATGAGTAACCCCATTTGCATCAGGACCAAATGGATTATAGAAAGGACGTAAACCTTCTGCAATCAAGTGATTCCACTCCCAAGCCTGACAACCTAAGAACATAGCACCTCCGACAATACCACCAATCATCCAAAGCATAACTCCTTTCTGATTCATTCTGTGACCTTCCTGTACTGCACGAACAACTGCAACAGAACTGAGAATCAGAATAAATGTCATCACACTCACAAATGCCAATGGAGCATTTGTATGACCTAAACCCGGAAAGGATTTAAAAACCAAATTTGGATTTGGCCACCATGCCTGTGCTAATCTTATGGATGCATATGCAATCAAGAATGCTGAAAATGTAAATGCATCTGATAACAGGAAATACCACATCATGGTTTTTCCATAACTGATATTCATTGCTGTTTTTTCACCTCCTTCGCCATTGTCAGGCGTAGGCAATAAATTTGTGTGATGCTCTTCTTGTATTTCTAAAATTTCTGCCATTACAGTATTTTTTTCTACTTTAAATTCAAGGTTAAAAAGAAATATAAATAAACCCATAGTATGCCCATGAAGTGCCAAAACAAGGTCAGTAAATCTGTGCGTATATTGAGTATTCCTTTTTCTGTTGTTTCAATCTCGTTTAATATTTCCGTACTGTTTGATCTTCTCAGTAAAATTACCGAGTGCACAAATGCAATAAATAAAAACAATATTGCAACAGACACGTGTAGTGCATGTATAAACGTAATTACTAAAAAATAAGGGCCTGCCGGATTTGGATTAAAGGAAAGATAAACTCCGGCATCATTTAACTGTTTCCAGCCTTGTATCTGGTAGTAACAGAACAGCAAACCTAATACCAACGTAAAAAACAAACCAACAGCAGTCATTAGTTTATGTTGTTTTTTATTAGCTATATGTGCAGCTTGTAAAAAAACACTACTTAATAATATCAGTAAAGTTGAAACTTTAAAAATTGCCGGAATATCAAATGGAGTCCATGCACCACCTCCTCCTTTTCGAACTAAGAAAGCACTGGTAAAACCGGCAAAAATCATTGACGTTGTCACTATAAACAGATACATCGTGAAGCGGTGTGCTCCCTGATTATTAATCTTATATTTCGTTATCTCTGCCAATTTTATACTTTATCTAAAACAAATGCAATAAATACTACCGGAATGTACATAAAAGATGCAAACATCAGTTTTCTTGCACTTTTATCTGATATATCCGTTGCTAATTGAATTCCGTTTATTAAAAAAAACAATCCAGCTATTAAAGTAATCACTAGCGAAACTCTTCCTGTAAAACCAAATACATATGGCAATACACTAACTGCTATCAAACACAATAAATAAGGAATATTTTGTAATGCTGTTGTTCTGTTTTTCCCGTCAGCAGATGGCAGCAAATAATAACCTGCTTTTTTATAGTCATCATTCAACAACCAAGCAATAGACCAGAAATGAGGAATTTGCCAAAAAAATTGAATGGTAAATAAGATTACACCACCTAAACCAATTGTTCCGGTTGCTGCTGTCCAACCAATCAATAAAGGCATGGAGCCTGGTATTGCTCCAATAAATACAGCAACAGGGCTTATTTTCTTGAACGGTGTATAAATAAATGCATATGAAATCAGGGCTAATGCGCCTAATAATCCACTGATTGGATTAAATACCACTCCCAGAATAAATATTCCTAAAACACCAGTGCATCCTGCAATTAAATAAGCTTCGATTGGCTTCATTCTACCGGAAGGCAATGGACGGTTTTTTGTTCTATCCATTAGCTTATCAGTATCTTTCTCTATTAACTGATTGATAGTATTGGAAGATGCCGTAACTAAAAAACCACCTAAAGAAAGTAAAGCGATTTTCAACCATTCAACAGAGAGTGGATTAGCAACCAGGTATGCCATTACAGCAGAAAACACAACAAGGAAAGACAAACGGAATTTAGTCAATTCCATGACGTCTTTCATTTTTAAAGAAAGTATTTTACCGAATGAAGGTCTGTCAATATATATTCTTTCTGTTTTCACGTTAGAATAAGCTATTTAATGTTTCTGTATTAATGATGAATTTTATCTTTTTTTTCTTCTTCTGTTAATGGAACCGTTTGAGGAATGAAATCAATATCACTATTTGGATCTCTACTATAATCGTACGGCCATCTATGTACTGTAGGAAGTTCACCATCCCAGTTTCCATGAATACCTTCGATAGGTGAAGTCCATTCTAATGTATTTGCCTGCCAAGGATTTTGCACAGATTTTCTGCCTCTATACATGCTCCAGAAGAAGTTTACAAGGAAAAGAAACTGTCCTAAAAAAACAATGATTGTTGCAACACTGATTAATTTATTTAAGTCACCGTATTGTGAGAACGCTTCTATTTCATTAAAAGAGTAATATCTTCTTGGTACACCAGCCAAACCTATAAAGTGCATTGGCCAGAAAATAAGGTATGCACCAATAAATGTGATAGCAAAGTGAATATAAGCCATTGTTTCATTCATCATTCTGCCAAACATGCGTGGGAACCAATGATAAATACCAGCAAACATTCCAAAGAATGCAGCGATACCCATTACAATGTGGAAGTGTGCAACCACAAAATAGGTATCATGTAATTGAATATCAATAGTTGAATTTCCAAGCCAGATACCTGTCAAACCACCGGAAATAAACATAGACACGAAACCAATAGCAAACATAGATGGTGGTGTGATACGTATATTACCTCTCCACAATGTAGTTAGCCAGTTAAATACTTTAACTGCTGATGGTATCGCAATTAACAGTGTAAATAATGTAAATACTGAACCTAAGAAAGGATTCATACCAGAAAGATACATGTGGTGTGCCCAAACGATGAAACCTAATACGGTGATACCTAAGATAGAAAAAATCATCGCTTTATATCCGAAAATAGGTTTACGTGAGTGTACTGCTAAAATTTCAGATACCATACCCATAGCAGGTAAAATGATGATATATACCTCAGGGTGACCTAAGAACCAGAATAAATGCTGGAATAAAATAGGTGAACCACCTGCATAAGGTAAGGCTTTACCACCGATTACAATATTTGACAAATAGAAACTTGTTCCCAATCCTCTGTCAAAAATTAAGAGTACCACACAAGAAACCAATACCGGGAAAGACAATATACCAATGATAGCTGTAAAGAACAATGCCCATACCGTCAGCGGTAATCTGAACATCGTCATACCTTTAGTACGCATATTTAAAACAGTAGAAACATAATTTAAACCACCTAACAAAGTAGATGCAACGAATAATACCATGGCAATCAACCAGAAAGTCATACCGTTACCAGAACCTGGTGAAGTTTGTGGTAGTGCACTTAAAGGTGGGTAAATTGTCCATCCAGCAGAAGCAGCACCAGTTGGCAAAAATAAAGAAGCAAACATTACAACACCTGCAATAAAGAAGAACCAGAAAGATAACGCGTTCATTAAAGGAGACGCCATATCTCTTGCTCCAATTTGTAAAGGAATTAAAACATTTGCAAAAGTACCGCTCAAACTCGCTGTTAATACGAAGAATACCATGATGGTACCATGCATTGTAATTAATGAATAATATGCTTCAGGATTTAATTTTCCATCAGTAAACCAGGTAGAAAAAATTCTTTCTAATACAGGAAATGTTTCATCAGGCCAACCTAACTGCACACGAAACAATACAGACATGAAACCGCCTATGATTGCCCATGCCATACCCATTATCAGAAATTGCTTACCGATAGTTTTATGGTCTAAGCTGAAAATATATTTTGAAATAAACGTTTCCGTGTGATGATGACCGCCACCGTGTCCTGGACCGTGAACGTGAACATCTGCATGCGTTTCATGTACTGTTGTCGTTTGCATATATTGTTAATTTAAGGCTACTTAAATTTAATTATTTCTTAGTTACTCTAATATCTATTCTTCTGTTTTGCTGACGACCGGCATCTGTTTCATTTGTAGCAACAGGAAACTGATCACCATAACCTTCCGCTTTTATTCTGTTAGCAGCCACACCCAATTTAATCAACTCTGCCATTACTGCTTTTGCCCTGCTATCAGATAATTTTAAATTAGCTTTCTGATCTCCAACATTATCGGTATATCCGCCTAACTTAATTTCTACAGCAGGAAATGCTTTCATTATTTCCGAAATATTTTTTAACTGTTCCTGCGATGAAGGTTTCAATGTTGACTTACCTGTTTCGAACAACAATCTGTCAAAAGAAAACCATATATCTTTAGCAACCTGTTTATCACTTTGAATAAAAGTAACCAATTTATTTTCTACGCCTCCATTCACAGCACCCACTAATTCAAAGCCTGTTGAAAGTTTGCCGGAAAATCCATTAGCAGAAGCTGCTGCTGTGTTTTCTGCAACTTCAGAAACCGGCATTTTGAATGCACCGCTTTCCATTGCCGGCTTAACTACAGTTGTATAATAAGACTTTTGTTCACTGAACCATTTTTCATATTCTTCCTGTGATACTACTCTTACTTTTTTCTTCATATTATAGTGTCCGGAACCACATAGTTTATTACAAGCTACAACATATTCGAAGTTAGGATTGTTTGTTTCCTTTTTCATTTCTTCAGTGGTTATAGTCGGACGAAACCAAAGGTGTGTTGGAACACCAGGAACAGCCGACATCATTAATCTGAAATGAGGCAACCAAAAATTATGTATAACATCCAATGCACCAACATTTATTGACACCGGTTTATTCACCGGTAAAACTATTTCATCCGCCATGAAATCATCATGACTTGCAGCATCATTCCAGTTTATTCCCAATTCATTATCTGGATTCACAAGGGAAAAGTCTCTTTTTCCTAATGTATGATCAGCACCTGAATAACGTATTGACCATGCATATTGTTTACCGGTAGCTTCAATTAAAACTGCATCTTTTGGGGCAGGTGAAAATATTTTAAACCATTTCTGTATACCGAAACCAATTAAAAAAGTGAGCACGATAGCAGGAACGACTGTCCAGGCTACTTCTAGTTTATTATTATCTGCAAAGAAATATGCTTTTCTGCCTTTTCTGTAATGATATTTATATACAAACCAGAATAAAAGTACCTGAGTAATAATAAATACGACACCTGTTAACACAATTGTGATATTCATTAAATCGTTTATCCAAACTCCTTGCTCGGAAGCAGGTTTCGGTAACATCGTTGGAGCATATACAAAACAAGTTACAATAGAGTAAATAAGTACTGCAAAGCCAATAAAAGAGGTAAACAATGCACCATTTCCAAATGATTCTTCGTGTTCATCACCGGAACGCAAGGATTTAATTAAATCTGATGCCTTGCTTATTTGCACAATTACGATGTACAACAACACTAACGTTAATAAGCCTAATATAATTGCCATGTCTGACTAAATTTTAAATATGATGATGATAACTTTCATTTACGTATGGATGAGTGGTTGACGCTAAGTCTTTCACTTTTGCTAAAACTGCAAGAGTGAGGTAAACAAATATACTTCCAATCATCAAAAACAATCCGAAACTAATTAATCCAAATCCGCCTTTTGGTAATAATGCAGGACAATTCATTAAAAAGAATGCTGCAAATTGTCCAAGAATTATGATAATAGCTGCAACTATCGTTACATTTTTACTTCTTTTAGAATTTCTGGTCATTAAGATAAAGAACGGTAATACGAAATTGAAAAAGAATGCTCCGTGAAATAAGATACCATAGTTGTCTACGTTTCTTCTTAAGCGGAAATATTCTGTTTCTTCCGGGATATTTGCGTACCAGATTAACATATACTGAGCAAACCAGGTATAGCACCAGAATACACTGATAGCAAACATCAGTTTAGCCACGTCATGTTTATGGTTGTCATTTACTTTTGGTAAATATCCTTTTCCTTTCAGGTAATGTATAAACAGAATTACAATGGATAACATGGTAACGGCAGCACTTGCCATTGTGTTCCATGTGAACATAGTACTATACCAATGTGGTTGAATAGACATAGACCATAACCAGGTTGCGAATGTATTGATAACGAATGAAATCAAAACTATTGTGGTTGCAGCTATAACACGGCTGGTAGAAAATAGTTTTCTTGTAGGATTGGAATCCATTGTTGTCAGCGTGTTCCACCATTTATATGTTAATGCTAAACAAGAACCTGCTATTATTACATAAAATGACCAAAATGTCGTCATATTTAAGAAATCGCGTTTCGTGTTAAGCGTTTCGTCAAAAGTTTTACTTCCTTTAATGTACAATTCTTCGTGTGTCCAGTGAAAAATATCATGATTAAAAAACAAGAACATCACTAATAAACAAACTAAAAATACAACTATAGTGGATGCCATAGCCAATGGTATTTTTTGAATTTGAATCTGCCAGCCACCCCATGCAATATTTGTTGCAGCAAGAAAAAACAACGCAGCTAATGCAATATAAAATCCGAAATAGAAAATATTGTAAATATTTGCAATTACCGTCATTTTCAAAGTAGGTGCAGCATGACCATGTCCTTCTGCAGCTGGTTCAACAGCAGGAGCTTTAGCTTCTACCACCTGTCCGTGTGTAGCAGTTGCATGATTATTATGGCTTTCGCTATTTCCAAAAAACACAACACCCAGTATAAGTAAAAGTACTCCTATGCCGAAAGCTATAAAAATATTTTTTTTGGTGCCCGAATCAAAAACGTATGTATTCATTGCGAGAATCTGTTTAAATTATTATTTAGTTTTAGTTGAGTCAGTTTTTTCAGATGAAACTGCTGCAGGTTTGCTTGCTGCCTGCAGTGATTTCACGTAACTTAATACCAACCAACGTTCTCTGTGATTTAATTGTGATGCGTAAGAACCCATCATATTTTTACCATACATCAATGTATGATATCTTTTACCATCTGCCAGAGACAATAATGGTTCTGATAAATATGACGGTGGTGGCGGGAATTTATTAATCTGAACAAGATACCCTTGTCCATCTCCTTTTTCACCATGGCAAATAGCGCAGTTAACAGTGAACAGATTTTTACCCTCTCCTTCTATTTCATCTTTCGTGAAAGTAAAAGGATCTGTTATCACTGATGCGGATTTCTCATAATCGGAATCCGATAAAGGATAGATATACTTTCCTCTTGCCATGCTTCCTGCAGGTGCCAGTTGATTCGTTTTTCCATCCTTAAAAATAGGGTTTGGAGAACCGGCCTCATAAGCAACTGCTTCAGCCATATCGGGCATGTATTGTCTTCCCGGCTGTTTAGAACTTCGGATACAAGATGTAAGACCAAGCACTAAAACGATAAATATGATTTGATATTGTTTCAACATGATGTTATACTTCTTTTTGATAAACTTCGATAGCGCCTTCTTTTTTCAGTAATTCAGAAACTGCATTTACATAGTTAGCATCTTTAGTACTGTCTAGTTCAAATGTTAATGCAAATAAATGATCTGTTGTTCTTTCATCTATGATTTTCGGCTTTTTACCCGGCCAAAGTTTACATAAATAATAGAAAGAAACAGTCATCCCTATTGCGGAAAACAAAACGGTATGTTCGAATGTAATCGGAACATATGCCAGTAATCCGAAATTTGGTTTACCACCATAATCTGTAGGATAGTTAAACTTATTGATAAACGTAATCATACTTAATGCAACGGTTAAGCCTGTTGCTCCAAAGAAGAAACCTGCTGTATGAATACGAGTGGGTTCTAAACCCATTGCATGTTCCAAACCATGCACAGGAAATGGTGTAAATGCATCGGTAATTTCATAACCTGCATTTCGCACATCCTTAACGGCGTGTAATAACACATCGTCGTCGTCGAACATTCCTACTAAATATTTTTTTGTATCGCTCATATTATTTCTAATAATGAATTTTAAAAATTAATCCCAGGTTCCAGCTTCTACTGATGTATTTTTGTATACTTCCTGATCTTTTACTTCATCTAATTGTCCTTGTCTGTACTGATTACCTGATACTTTCAGGATAGATTTCACCTCTGCAATAGCAATTGCCGGGAAGAATCTGCAGAATAATAAGAACAAGGTCATAAATAATCCAATTGTTCCTACGAAAATGCCTATTTCTACCCATGTTGGAGAATAGTAAACCCAGCTTGATGGTAAATAGTCTCTGTGCAAAGAGATTACGATAATCACGAAACGCTCGAACCACATACCTATGTTAATCAAAATAGACATCGCAAAAGTAACCCAAAGATTTCTTCTTAATTTTCTGAACCAGAACACCTGCGGTGATACTAAGTTACAGAACATCATACTCCAGTATGCCCACCAATAAGGACCAAATGCTCTGTTGGCGAATGCATAACTTTCATACATATTTCCGGAATACCAAGCTGTGAAAAGTTCTGTTAAATAAGCTATACCTACCATAGTACCGGTTAACAACATTACTTTATTCATCGACTCAATGTGAGCCAGTGTGATGTAATCCTGTAAATTCATTACGTGACGAGCCACTAACATTAACGTTAATACCATCGCAAATCCTGAGAAAATCGCACCCGCTACGAAGTATGGAGGCATGATGGTGGTATGCCAGCCAGGAACAACGGAAGTTGCGAAGTCAAAGGATACTATCGTATGTACGGATAATACTAATGGAGTTGATAAACCTGCTAAAATTAATGAAAGTGATTCCCATCGTTCCCAGTGTTTAGCACTTCCTACCCATCCGAAACTTAAGAAATTGTAGAATTTCCATCTGCCTGGTGTTTTAGACTGGTCACGAATAGTACCGAAATCCGGAACTAAACCTGTATACCAGAATAATAAAGAAACGGTAAAATAAGTAGAAATCGCAAATACGTCCCAAAGTAAGGGAGAGGTAAAGTTTACCCAAAGTGGTCCTCTTGTATTCGGATAAGGGAAGATGAAAAATGCATCCCAAACACGTCCCATGTGGAAAATAGGAAACTGACCTGCACAGACAACCGCGAAAATCGTCATCGCTTCCGCTGCACGGTTAACCCCTGTACGCCATTTCTGACGGAATAATAATAAGATAGCTGAAATCAGCGTTCCTGCGTGACCGATACCGATCCACCAAACGAAGTTGGTGATATCCCAAGCCCAACCTACCGTTTTGTTGGCACCCCAGGTACCAATACCAAAACAAACTTCCCAGGTGATACAAAACACAAACAATCCCGCAACAGCTGCAGATACCAAAGTCCAGAACAACCATTTAGGCTGTACTTTACCGGTAGTTGGCCCAACGATATCGTTTGTAATTTGTTTATACGTTTTATTACCGAATATTAACGGTTCGCGTAGTGGTGATTCAAAATGACTTGCCATTATATCTTACTTTACGACTTTTATTAATTATTAAACTTCCGACGGTTTATCTATGAAATATTGTGCCGGTTCTTCGTCTTTATTTCTAACTTTTACCTGATAGCCAACTGCAGAAAGGAAATGTTGTTCTTCCAGAACATAGTAATTTCTTCCGCTGGTTTCAAAAGTTTTTGCTACCACGCTTTCTTTATTATTCTGGTCACCAAATGTGATGGCATTTGTAGGACAAGCTGTCTGACAAGCTGATTTCACATCTCCATCTTTCAACGGACGACCTTCTTTTTTTGCAGTTAATTTTCCTTCCTGAATTCGTTGAACACAGAAAGAACATTTTTCGATTACCCCGCGGGAACGTGTTACTACATCCGGATTCAATACCATTCTGGTTAAATCTTCGAACATGTAAGATTGTGCTTCTGTATCTGTGAATGAACGTTTACCGTCGTTGAATTTACCAAAGCTATCTGCTCCCTGATAATCTAACCAGTTGAAACGACGTACTTTATAAGGACAGTTATTCGCACAATATCTTGTACCGATACATCTGTTATAAGCCATTTGATTCAAACCTTCCGAACTGTGGTTCGTTGCATTCACCGGACAAACGTTTTCGCATGGTGCGTTGTTGCAATGCTGACACATCATCGGCTGGAAAGAAACATCCGGATTGTCCGGATTACCGTTGTAATAACGGTCGATACGCATCCAGTGCATTTCCTGTGAACGGTATACCTGGCGTTTTCCAACAACAGGAACGTTATTTTCAATACTGCAGGAAACCACACATGAACCGCAACCGATACATGCATTTAAATCAACCACCATTCCCCAGTGATGACCTTGTTTGTAGTCATTTGGTTTATAGCCGTCGTATAATGAATGACTGAATTCTTCTTTAATTTTCTCTCTGTCTTCGTTACCTGCGTGCTCGTTCTTTTTGTATTCAGCTAAAGTCGTTTCTTTAACGATTTCACCTCTGTATTTTTTAGAACGCATTGGAAGACTGTTATCTTCCATCAGGGTATGATACGTTTGGTTTAATCCCAGCTCGTATGTTTTACCTGTTAATTCAATCGTTGCGCCATCTGTAGAGTAAGAAGCGGCACCGTTTGCTGATTTAACAAAAGGATATACACTTTTACCTACCATGTCACCGGCTTTACCCGCTTTCTCACGACCGTAACCTAAAGCAATGGCTAAAGTATTTGCTGCCTGTCCAAACTGAACAACCACCGGCAATTCAATAGATTTACCGTTGATAGTTACTTTTGCTATTGGTACATTTTTCTCAGATGGCTGAGGATCGATACCTTTTGATTTAGCATAAGAATATGGTATCGTAACATAGTTATCCCAGGTTACTTTAGCTACCGGATCCGGTAATTCCTGTAAGAACGGGTTATTTGCATAAGTTCCGTCACCTAAACCCACTTTTTCGTAGAAGATTACTTCCATTCCTTTCGGTGCTGCTGTTTCTGTTTTTACACCTGCTACTGATGCACCCACATTGGCACCTGCACCGCTGCCAGCCGCAACGCTACCGAAGAAACCTGCCTGTATTGCTGTCTGGTAATTTCCACCTGAGATTGCTGCTACTTCATTTTGCACGATTTGTGCTATCGGTGTAGTATCTCCTGCCCATGTAAATAAGGATTCTGCAACCTGACGGGTATCAAATAACGCTGAAATAGTAGGCTGTACGAATCCGTAGAAACCAGATTTAGGCGCAATAATATCCCAAGACTCTAAGTAATGTGAATCCGGAGCAATATACTGTCCGAACTGAGCTGATTCGTCCGGTCTGTCTGCCGTAGAAACGGATAATTCCGCTTTTTTGATAGCTTCTTTAAATATTTCTGAGTAAGGTGTATTGTAAACAGGATTTGCTCCTATTAAAATAATTCCTTTGTATGCACCTGCTTTTAAATCATTTGCCAATGCAGCCAATGCTTCATCGTTTCCTGATTTTAAATTATAGTTGTTTGCAGTATCAATTACACTGCCGTAATTACCCAAAGTACCGTTGATCGCGTTCACCAATAATTGTATCTCTACATCATTAGTACCGGAAACCACAACAGATTTTCCTTTTGCAGCTATTAATTCTTTAGCCACTTTAGCAATACCATCATTAGCGTCTTTTCCTGAAAGGTTTTTAACACTACTTACTGAACCGCCAACTGCTGCTAACAAATTGATTAATGCTTGCTTTTCTTCAGATGGATTAATAGGATATCTGTAATCCGCACTTGCACCTGTAATCGTCATGGTAGACTGAAACTGGTGGTGACGGGACATTTTTGGATTTTCTTTTGTAGGTACTCTGTTTGCGATATATTTCTTTGTATTTTCTACGGAAGAAATTCCGGTACCTAAAAAGTCTGTATTAAAACCAACAATAACATCTGCTTTATCATAATTAATAGAAGGGATGATTGCAGCACCAATACTTGTCTGGTTTGCTTTTCTTGTTGCATAGTTAGAAATCGCATCATAGCTAACTACAGTAGTGGTTGGATATTTTGCTGCAAATTTTTCAATCGCTTTTTTGGTAATCACAGAAGCCACAGTACCTGTAACTAATGCGATTTTACCGCCACTTTTTGCAATTGCATCCAGTTTTGCAGTAATTTCAGCATCTACTGTTTTCCAGTCAGCCTTTTTATTCTTAATAGTTGGTGTAGCCAAACGTGTTACATCATACAAACTCAATACAGAAGCCTGTGCTCTTGCGTTTGTTCCGCCTAATGTAAAAGGAGAATCAGTATTTCCTTCAATTTTAATTGGGCGACCTTCTCTTGTTTTTACCAAAATATTAATACAGTCATTACCATCGTAAAACGTAGTAGCAAAATAATCAGCTACTCCCGGTGTAACTTCGGGAACTGCTTTTCTGGTATCCAGTGTGTAAGGAATTGCTTTGTGTGTAGGAATTTTACATGCAGAAGCCAATGCAGCCACAGATACACTGAAACCCATTGCTTTCAGGAAATCACGGCGATTTGTTCCACCATTATCTACCGCATCGTTTGCGTCGATTTCAAAATTAAATTCCTTTGCAGCTTGTTCTTTGTATTGAGGAGTTTCATTTAACTCATCCAAGCTCGTCCAATATTTTTTGTTACTCATTTATATATAGGTTAATTGAGTTCTTGAATATTAATAATGACATTTTTGACATTCTGTACCACCAATATCTTCTACTGTTACTTTAGACTTAGTGCCTTTTTTCAATTCGTCCTGATATTTCTGGAATACGGAATAATATTTATTTTCAGCAAATTTCACTTCCGTTTGTCTGTGACAGTTGATACACCATCCCATAGATAAAGGAGCGAATTGTTTCATCACTTCGTACTCTTCCACTTTACCGTGGCAAGTCTGACATTTAACACCACCCACCTTTACATGCTGAGAGTGATTGAAATATACGTGATCCGGTAAGTTGTGAATTTTCACCCATTCGATATTCTTAGGAGCTTGCGTGAATTTTTGCTTGTCCACATCCCAGCCTGCATAGTCGTAGATTTTTGCAATCTCATCTTTACCGTATTTCGGTCCTTGCTGCACATATTTGTGACAGTTCATACAAATCTGAGTACCCGGAATACTTGCGTGTTTACTTTTCTCCACACCGGTATGGCAATACTGACATTCAATCTTATTCTGACCTACGTGTAATGCGTGAGAGAATTTAATCGGTTGATCCGGTGCGTATCCCTGAGACCGACCTAAATCGATAGCTCCACCGAAGATATTGAATACCAACAATATAGAACCAATCAGCATTAATACTTTAAATGTTTTATTACTGAATACTTTTTTAGCCAACGGAATTTCTTCCACTACCTCACCTGCTTTTTCTCTAACTGCTTTGTCTAATTTAGACGTTACTGTCCACAGCAATAAAGCCAGCACTACCAAAAATGCTACCAAGGCCCAAATATACCATGCAGAAGCACCTTTATTTTCAGCACCACCAGCAGTTGCTCCAGCATCAGTTGAAGTTGCTGCTTTTGCCGGTTCTGCTACTCCCGGATTTTTTACGTAAATCAGGATGTCCATAACCTGCTCAGCTGTTAACTGAGGAAATGCTGACATTACAGATTTGTTGTTCTCATTAAAAACCTTATTAGCATATGCGTCACCGCTGGCTATCAGTTTAGAAGAGTTTTGCACCCAGGCAACAAGTTTTGCTTCACTTTCCCATCTGTCCCAAACACCTGCCAGTGCCGGTCCAACTACTTTTCTGTCAATTGCATGACAAGAGGTACAGTTCGCTTTATACAAAGCCATACCTGCCTTAGCTCTTTCCACACCTGCTGCGTCTGTAGCCGCAACATCCGGTACAGCAACCGCTGCAAAGGAGGTGGATGACAGAGATAGAAATAAAGTAATTACTATTAAAGCGAGGATTTTTCTGATTGGTTTACAAGAATACATTATTTATCTAATTTTTCTCGGTTGCAAATATAGTATTCAACCGCTAATTCGCATAAAGTGTTGATAATTCTCTATTTAGAATGAATTTAAATAAATTGTATTTTATTGATTATCAGAATAGTTCAAAAAGAAGTTAAACAGTAAAAAAAAGAATTTAATGTACGCTTAACATTTCTTTAGACTTTACAAGAAAGTTGTGGAACTTTTAAAAAGATTTTTTAGTTCGCGGAGATTTTTTACCTAATTTGGTACGGTTTTTATACACATAATTCATTATACCATACAACAAAAAAAATATCAATGAAATTTTTTAGACAATTATCCATTCTTCTGCTTAGCATATCCATATTTTCTTGTCAAAGCATTAAGAAAAGCTTTGAAAGCCGGGATTATGACAGTGTAATATCCCAATTTTTAAAGACAAATAATTTTGATGATGAGGAGCTTTCCATGTTTGAAAAATCGTACAAAGCTGCATTTGACAGAGATAAACAACAGATTACGGTGCTAAAATCACTGAACAACGGCGAACGTTGGGAAGAAATATTTGACCTGTATACAAAAATCAATACAAGACAAAATAATGTGTTACGATTACTGCCGCTGCATTATACCAATGGTGATGAAGCGATTATTGAAACGTTTAATTTTAGCAGTGTTTTAGAAGAATCAAAACAAAATGCAGCACAATTTTATTATGACCAGGGAGTAAAATTATTGAATTCGGGAGTTAAAAGTTCCATCCGCCAGTCTTTAGATTATTTTGCTGCGTCAAAAAAATTCTATATTAATTATAAAGACGTAAACGAGCTGATGGATCAGGCATTGGCTAAGGGAAAAAATTATGTATTGCTTATAGTAGAAAGGAATCCAACACTAATGGTGCCTCCTTCTTTTGAACAAAGCATTGTAGATAATGTAAAACTGACACAAAGGGATCAATGGGTAAATATAGATTACAGAAGAAAAGACAATGTGGTGTATGATTATGTTGTAAAGCTGAACTTATACGATATTCAGGTTTCTCCGGATGCCCTGAAAGAATTTAATACAGTGGAAGAAAAAACGATTGAAGACGGTTGGCAGTATGTGCTGGACAGCAGAGGAAATGTTCAGAAAGACTCTCTTGGTAATGACATTAAAATTCCGAAATATGCTAAGATAAGTTGTCAGGTGAAAGAGACCCGCATGAATAAAACAGCTCAGGTTTTTGGTGATGCTACTATTTATGATGCGCAGACGAAAGATTATATCAAAAATCAGAAATGCAGCGGAAACGCGGCATTTGATTATTCTTATTTTCAGGTATACGGTAACAGAGATGCATTAAGTACTGCAACATTGAGCAAACTCGGAAATCCACCTGCATTATTCCCCAATTCATTTGACATGGTAGAACGTTCAAAAGAACAACTGATACGTTGTTATCAGGATTTTGTGATGGCAAATTATAATGCGTTTGCTTACGCGAAATAGTTCACCGTCATTGCGTTCCGAAACTTCGGAAGAAATGAAGCAATCTAACAAAAAATCAAGAGATTGCTTCGAACCACACAATGACATTACTAAAAAACAAAATATTGGACATTATACAAAAATACTTTTCTGACTTATCTGTCGAGCAATTAAAACAGCTGGAACAGTTATTGCCGTTATATACGGAATGGAATGAAAAAATAAATGTGATTTCGCGTAAAGATGTAGAAAACTTTTACGAACGTCATGTGATGCATTCCTTATCTATTGCAAAAGTCATTACTTTTCAAAAAGGTGAAACTATTTTAGATATCGGTACTGGCGGCGGCTTTCCCGGCATTCCATTAGCTATCTTTTTTCCTGAAACGAATTTCATCCTGACAGATTCCATCGCAAAGAAAATTACAGTGGTGAAAGAAGTTGCAGGAGCCTTACAATTAAAAAATGTAACGGCAGTGGTGGAACGCGCGGAAAACATAAGAGACGATATGGATTATGTAGTAACACGCGCTGTGGCAAAAATGAGCGACCTTATTTTCTGGAGTAAAAACAAGCATCCGAAAAAAATAATTGCCCTGAAAGGCGGAGATTTAAAAGAAGAGTTTCAGCATATTCGAAAAAATATCCGCATTGTAGAACTTAAAGAGTTATTTGATGAAGAATTCTTTGAAACAAAAAAGATAGTTATCTGCAGTTAATTCTTTACAGCTTTGGCTTCTTCCAGCATATGTTGTTTTCCTTCTTCTAAACTGGTAATTATTGCAAAGTTCCCGTTTCCAGTGGCTGTCAGTTTTTTCAGTTTGGTTTTTACATACTCCGTATTTTTTCCGAAACAAAACACAGACAAGGTAATATTTTTATCTGCTCCGGATTCAATGACCTGCTGCATTTTTTTGTAATCCTTTTCACCGGAAGTGAATATACCGTCGCTGGCAAGTACAATACGGTTGTTTCCTTTTTGCACAAAATTCTTAAGAGCTGTTTTGTATGCAACATCCAATGCGGATCCGCCCTGTGAGGTGCTACCAAATGTCAGTCCGTCAATTGTTTTCGTAATTAATGCTTTGTCTGTAGCAGCTGTGGATGGCAATACCTCTTTCACGAAATTAGAGAACGTTAGAATTGCCACTATGTCGGTGGGTCGTAATTCATTCACCAGATATTTCAAGGATTCCTTCAGTAAGGGCATTTTTTCTGCTGTGTTCATAGAAGAAGAAATATCTATTAGAAAAACAAGATTGTTCGTTGCATATCCTTCCAAGACTGGTTTTACCGGTTCGGGCTTCAATATAAGGGGCGCTGCTGCTGTAACCACTTTGGGGTCTTTATTTTTAATTGTAAAATCCAAAAAACTCTCTTTCAATATTTTTGCAAATCCACTGCGTGTATTATAATTCTTTGCTTCAATTTCAACCGAATAATACCCTACAGGAAATAAAGTTTTGGTAGTTATATCATATTGACCAAGAGAATCCGTGACATCAGAAAATTCTATCCCTTTATAGAAGGTTATTAATATAAAAGCTCCGCTTACGGGTTGTTGAGTATCCATGTCTTTTATCACACCTTTGATGTGCATGCCTTCAGCAAATACAGATACGCAACACAAGCAGATAATAAAGGTGTACAGAAGTTTCATACGCTACATTTTACTCTAATGTAAAGTTATAGTTTGATATTTATATTTTTAAAACAAAAATTGTGCTAATTTTAACGTGATGAAAAAGTATATCTTATTAATTATTGCATTTGCAATCGGATTTGAAGCCTTTTCACAGGATTCATTAAAAAGACAAAGCGTTTATAAATACCGTCTGGGTTTAGATATTCCGATTGGGTTAATTACACTTGGTACAGGAGCCACGAGCCTGATTTTACGCAAAAAAAAGCTACCGCTTTCATTTACCGAATTAAGCAACTTAAAACCGACGGATATCAACAAATTTGACAGGTATGCTATCTACCAGCATTCTAAAGCTTCTGCCATAGCAAGTGATGTATTTCAATACACGGCAATGGTAAGTCCGGCATTATTATTTATTGATAAAGATATTCGCAAAGATTGGAACACCGTATTACCGATATGGATGGAAACGTTTGCGATGACCTCTGCACTGACGATGTTTACTAAAGAATTAGCCAAACGGAATCGTCCTTATGTGTATTCTGATTATGACAATGGCAACAAAAGCAGCAAAGATGCAAGGTCTTCTTTCTGGTCCGGGCATACCTCTATAACAGCAGCCAGCACTTACTTTATGGCCATGGTATATGCAGATTATCATCCGCATTCCCGCTGGAAACCTTTGATGTGGACAGGAGCAGCCATACTTCCCGCACTGACAGGTATTACACGTGTAAAAGCAGGCAAACACTATTGGACAGATGTCATCACCGGGTATGCTGTAGGTGCGCTTGTAGGAACCTTAACGCCATTCCTTCACCGCAGGGAATTCAGAAGAAAATAAATTTATTTGTCATGGGATTCTGAAACAAGTTCAGAATGACGGTGGTCTTATCAAGAAAACTATGGTTTATTGTACCAGGCAAACACTTTATTGCCGTTGGCGTCAATAGAGAAAGCTTCTGAAAAAACGGATGAAAAGTTTTTTTCAAACTGCTCGTTTTCAATTTTACTTCTGAAGGAGTCATTGATTTTTGAAAACAATAAAATACCATTTGGAGCCACTAATTTTTTTAATGCTGTAAAAAAAACAGGCTGCATAAACTGCATGGGAGTCAGTTCTTCGATAAATACATCAAACAAGATTAAATCAAACTGATGTTGTTCGTTTAACACAAATTGCTCTGCATCGCCGCATACATATGTTACTTTGCTTTTCAGATTCGATTGCAGATACTTTTTTGCTAACTCAATAATGACTGCATCTGCATCTACCGCTGTTATATTTTTTATAGTTGGATGATTTTCCAGCAAATCCACTACACTGCCTAAGCCGAAACCCAGCACTAAAACACTTTCCACTTTTTGCTGCTGAATCTCGATAGCATTGAATGCCATACCAAATGAGGTATAATTTCTACCGTAAGAGTAAATGGCGTTTTGTGTACTGAGCATGTATTCCCCTTTGCTTAAAGAAACCACGACCTCACCGCTAAATTCACTTTGTCTTTTTTCTATTGAAAATTCGAAAAAGTAACTGAGTGTTTTTTGTAGGTTAAAAATCATACGTGTAAATAAAGGATCTACCCTGATTTATGTTAGTAATAAACTATAAAAAACTTATAGCAGAACGAATATAATCATAATTATGAATTACACTATTTTTATAATATCCAGAAAGTTTAACTATTTATTATGCCAACTAAATTTCAATAAACTTTTATTATGAGTTTTGTAACATAAGTTGCGTAAAAGTTTACTAATACTGTATATTTTTGCTGTACAATTATATGTTTATGAAAATAGAACAAATATATACCGGATGTCTTGCACAAGGTGCTTACTACATAGAAAGCAACGGCGAGGCGGCTATTATTGATCCGTTGCGCGAGGTGCAACCTTATATTGATATGGCAGAAAAACGAGGTGCCAAAATCAAATACATTTTTGAAACACATTTCCATGCCGACTTTGTTTCCGGCCATGTGGATTTATCCAGAAAAGTGGAAGCGCCCATCATCTATGGTCCTACTAAAATGGAAACGGGTTTTGCCGCCCATATTGCTTACGACGGTGAAGAGTTCACACTGGGAAATGCACGCATCAGACTCATCCATACACCCGGACATACCATGGAAAGCAGTTGCTATTTACTAATAGATGAATCTGGAAAAGAAACAGCTTTATTTACCGGTGATACTCTATTCATCGGCGATGTGGGAAGACCGGATTTGGCGCAACATGTCGTTGCTGATTTAACGGAAGAAAAACTAGCTGCTCATTTATTTGATTCCCTGCGCAATAAAATCATGCCGCTGGCAGATGATATCATCGTTTACCCGGCACATGGCGCGGGCAGTGCCTGCGGTAAAAACATGAGTAAGGAAACCTCAGATACCCTCGGTAATCAGAAGAATACAAATTACGCCCTGAACCCTTTATTGACCAAAGAGGCTTTCATAAAAGATTTGCTGCATGGTCTGGTCGCTCCACCAAGCTATTTCCCTAAAAACGTGCTGATGAATATTCAGGGATATGACAGCATAGATGAAGTAATTTCCAGAGGAACACATGCCTTATCTGCGGATGCTTTTGAAGTAGCTGCCAACGAAACGGATGCGGTTATTCTGGATACCAGAAAACCGTCTGAGTTCGGTGCAGGATTTATTCCCAACTCCATCAATATCGGAGTGGACGGAAGTTTCGCCGTTTGGGTGGGCACTTTGATTACCGACATCAAACAAAATATATTACTGGTGACCACACCGGGCAAAGAACAGGAAGTGATTACCCGTCTGGCACGTGTGGGCTACGACCATGCCATCGGTTATCTGGACGGCGGTTTTGATGCCTGGAAAAATGCTGGAAAAGAAACGGATTCCATCGTTTCGGTGAGTGCGGAAGAATTTGCCAATGCGGAAGAGAAAGACCCGCACATCCTTATTTTGGATGTGCGCAAAAAAAGCGAATACGATTCCGAACATATAGAAAATGCACTGAATGCTCCGCTGGACTTCATCAATAACAGCATGTCGCAGATAGACAAAAGCAAAACCTACTACGTACATTGCGCCGGCGGTTACCGCTCCATGATATTTGCTTCTATCCTGAGGGCAAGAGGTTTTGACAATCTCATAGATGTGGACGGTGGTTTTGCAGCCATCAAAAAATCAGGCAAATTTAAGATTACGGATTATGTTTGCCCGTCCACCTTACTCTAAAAATTATGCAATACATACTAAAATACAAACTCACCCTGCTAGGAATTTTGCTGGGTGCGGCCGGAGGCTTTGCCTATTATTTCTATGTGGGGTGTGCAAGCGGCACCTGTGCCATCACCTCAAGGCCGTTGAATAGTACGCTTTATGGCGCCCTGCTTGGCGGTTTACTGCTGAATATTTTTCAGAAAGACAAAAATGATACTTCAACACCTAAATAACAAATCATGCAAAACAAACAAACCATTATCGACGTAAGAAGCTACGCTGAGTACATGGGAGGCCACGTAGCTGGCAGCATCAATATTCCGCTGCAGGATCTTCCTCAACACCTGGATGAAATCAAGTCAATGCCACAACCTATCATCTTATGCTGTGCTTCCGGCAACAGAAGCGGACAAGCCATGATGTTTCTGCGCAATCAGGGTATCAACTGCGAAAACGGCGGTAGCTGGCTGAGTGTCAATTTTGCGATGCAAAATGCTTAAGGTGAGCAATAAAAAAACGGCTTGGATAAACCAAGCCGTTTTTTTTAACTTAGTATCTTTGTTTATTTTAATGAGCAACTTCCGCCACCTGCTTGAGCAGCATCATCTAAAGTTTTACAATCTGCTTTAGAAATGCCTGGTGTAGAAGATATTTCTATACCACCAATTTCACAAACACAGTCTCCATTTTTCTTGCAAGAAGATGAACCCAAAGCAAGTGTAGCTACAACAGCTAAAATCATTAGTTTTTTCATTTTTATTTAATTTTATAGTTTATAATAATCTAATTTAATGTTTTTTTTATTATTTGCAAAAAAACGTGTTTAATTTCCTTTCTAAATCTACGCCCTCGACAGATTTTGTAACCCGTCGACTAAAGCTGGTTTTAAACAATTCATCAATCACCATAATGTGTTATAAAATTCAATCCTTAATTACATTTTCATTATAACGTACGCTAAAATATATACATATTTCTGCAAGGTACATGAACCAGCACTTATTGCATTCTGGCAGCTATATTCAAATTTTGTAAAAACACTTGTTTTGAACATAATTCTTCATATTCTCACGGGTTACAAAACCCGGCGAGGACGAATATTTCATGACCTTTTGTGACTCTTTCTTAGCTTTTCGGGCGGTCACAGACCGACTGATTTAGTAGACACAGGTCGTCCTACGGAAGACCTGCGCCAGATTGGGTTCACCTAAACATATAAACCCTTTTCTTTTTGGTTACTTTTTGTAAAGACAAAAAGTGACAATACATAAAAATCCTACCTTTAATAAATAACCCGATTTTGCTCCTATGGATTTATTTATTCTACGACATTTCAAAGTAAAATTTATAAACTTCTATTTTTCAGGGGTTTAATAATCATCTATTTTTTAATGTATCGGTTTATGGGTGTTGAAAGCTCTCATCTATACTTTCATTTATTTGTTCGGTATTTGTACTATAACATATACCGCCAAGTGCCAATATGACACAAATTTTAACATATACACCCTGTGCCTGTTTTCCAATTGTCGAGTATATAACATCGACTTCTACTGCACCAGCTGCAGTTTTTATGTTAAATTTTAACATTTCACGTTCTTATTTTTTGACCGCTTGTGACCCTTTCTTAACTTTTCGGTTGCGGTCACAGACCGCCTGATTTAGTAGACACAGGTCGCCCTACGGAAGACCTGCGCCAGAGTGGGTGTTATTTGTGTAAACACGCCACGCTTACTGCTTTTTACTGCTTGCTTGCGCCAGTTGGATTTAATTAACTTTTGCAATTGAAAAATCAACCCCTGTTATTTTATTTTTCTTCAATTCATTCTTTAAATTCTCTGAAATAACAATATTAAAATCATATTCATCAGCCTGAGGAAAGTAATCTAAATTATCTATTTTTTCTAATGAGAATACAGATTCAAGTAATATTTCATTATCATGAAAAACACTCTTTTTATTATCTAAAACATCTATTTTCTTATTAAAATACAAGATATTATATTCATACTCCTTTTTATTAAAAGTATCAAATACACTGCTTTTTATCCAATTACAATCTTTTGAAACATATTTTTTAAAAATAGCCATCATACTATCTGACATTAATGGCCACCCTAAATCATTTGCTAAGTAATCTTCAATAATACCCTTTTCTGTTATTTTAAACAATATCCCAAAATCTTTAGCGGTATCTAACGAAAAATAATAATCAAACTCAATATTATTTTGAACTTCTGATACAACACCTTTATCGTTGTCTAATATATGTAAATTATAATATTTCTTATTCATAGCTATTTCCAACCATCTTTTGTCAGTTTTTCAGGATTCTTTCTTATTGGCTCCTTAACATATTTATCAAATAATTCTTTAAACTTCTCTGCACTTTTACCTGCTTGTGCTGATGCTTTTCTCATGCCATTTAATACAAACTCGTGATATTTATTTGGATGTCTACCTTGATGTGGTAAAGCTTCTTTATTCCAGCTTCCATCCAAGTCCAAGCCAAATTTATCAGCAATTTTCTTCAATTGAGCTGTAAACTTTTTACTTTTATTTGTTGCATAATGATGAATTTGAATAGGTTTTGAACTTTTTGCGAGTTCAGACTTAAAAGCATTTCTTATTTTGCTCTTATTGCCACCCATTGTAACTGGGATTGAACTCAATAATTTATCTCCTTGTGTATAGGCTGAATTTTGGATTCTACTTAAGTATTCATCTTCCGTTTCTAATCCGTCCCAATATTCATCATCTACTGGTGGTAAGTTCTTTAAATCTGCGCCAGAAGGCAAAACTCTTTTAACTCCATCGCCAATATTAACAATTGTTGCACTTATGCCCAAATCAGACATGCTAAATGAGAAAGGGATATCACTTCCAATAATAGGAAATCCTTCAACTGTCAAACTGATAGTCACAGTACCATTTATTACTATCGGGTCATATATGACTTCAGTACTTCTGGCTATCAGACCATCGTTTACATATGTTGTAATTTTCTTATTATTTACAACAGATACAGATGGTACAACTCTATTATCTAATGCATAATATTTAAATTCACCACCATCTAAATCAACACCCGCTATTGGAGAATTACTTGCAAATTGGTATGGTGTTAAATATGGATATTTTGATGTTAAAGGGTCAATGGATTTAAAACGAATTAGACGGTTATCATAAATCCTTAAACCATAATCTTGTTGACCTGCTATTTCGTTGTCTTGTTCTTTACCGTTGAACCCGAAGCGGTATTTATTCAAAGAACTCTTACCTTAAAGGTAAATCAATTATTTTTATTTCGCTACAGACACACTTCGTGTTTCGCGGATTACGGTTACTTTGATTTGTCCCGGATAGGTCATTTCATCCTGGATTTGCTGTGCTATTTTAAAAGAGATTTCCTCCACTTGTTTGTCGTCAATTTTTTCTGCTTCTACTAACACACGCAACTCACGACCTGCCTGTATCGCATAGGCTTTTTGTACTCCTTGATAAGAAACAGCTAATTTTTCCAGCTCGTCTATACGTTTCATATAGCTTTCCATAATCTCACGACGTGCGCCCGGACGTGCACCTGAAATGGCATCACATGCCTGAATGATTGGAGAAACCACATACAACATTTCCATCTCATCATGGTGTGCTCCTACTGCATTTATGATTACCGGTGCTTCACCGTATTTCTCACATAATTTGGCACCTAACAAAGCGTGTGATAATTCCGGATCTTCATCCGATACTTTACCTATATCATGCAATAAACCTGCACGTTTTGCGATTTTGGAATTCAAGCCCAGCTCGCTCGCCATGATAGCACATAAATTGGCTACTTCGCGGGAGTGTTGTAATAAGTTTTGTCCGTATGAAGAACGGAAACGCATCTTACCTACCAGACGAATCAATTCAGGGTGCAGACCATGCACACCTAAATCAATTACGGTACGTTCACCGATTTCCATGATTTGTCCTTCCAGTTGTTTTTCTGTTTTTGCTACCACTTCTTCAATTCTCGCAGGGTGAATACGTCCGTCCGCCACTAAGCGCTGCAGCGACAAACGAGCAATTTCTCTTTTGTACGCATCGTATCCGGAAATGATAATCGCTTCCGGTGTATCATCCACGATGATTTCTACGCCCGTTGCTGCTTCCAGCGCACGGATGTTTCTACCTTCACGACCGATAATTTGTCCTTTTTGCTCGTCGCTGGATAAGTTGAACACAGATACTGTATTTTCGATAGCTGTTTCTGCTGCTGTTCTTTGGATAGATTGAATAACGATTTTCTTTGCTTCTTTCGTTGCTTTCAGTTTTGCTTCATCCATCACCATTTTCACATGCGCCATCGCATCGGATTGTGCTTTGCCTTTTAGTTGTTCAACCAGTTGTGCTTTTGCTTCTTCCGCAGATAATTGTGCCACCTGCTCCAGTTTGGCAATATGCACTTCATGAGCTTTTTCCAGTTCGGTACGTTTTACTGTTGCCAAATCAATCTGTTCGTTCAGGCGGGTTTTAAGTGCTTCGGTTTCTTTTTCCTGCTTATTGGCACTGGTTAATTTGTCTTTCAGCGATTGTTCGATTTGCTTTGCACGGTTTTCCGCTTCCAGCATTTTGCGGTTGCGCTGCTCGATTTCCTTATTGTGTTCTTCTTTTTGTTTTAAAAAGAACTCCTTCGCTTCCATCATTT
>JADLAJ010000359.1 GCA_020848255.1 Chitinophagales bacterium | reverse complement strand
ACGTAGTATTCATGAAATTATAACCAATCGGCGCGCTCACGTTTACTTTGTCAGCTCTCCAGTTTTTAAAACCATCGTGCAGTAATTTCCCGGATAATAAAGCGGTGTTTCCATAATTATCATAAAGCGTAACATCGCCAAAATCAAATCCTTTTGGTGTTAATTTTATTTCTTCATTAACCAGTTTAAAAGTAGTCCCTAATAACCGTAATTTTAATTCAGCCGTATCAATAATCTGCGCTTGTCCTGTTAATATAGGTTTCTTTAAATTTCCGGATAAATTTACCTGCCCTTTAACAAATGCTCTTGGTACCAATAACTCTTTTTTCAGCAAGGCTTCCAGAAAATTCAGGTTTAGTTTTTCAATATCAGCGTTGATGTCAAATTTCTCTTTTCCTTTTACCTGCATATCATAAGTTCCGTCAAATGATAACTGGTAATCTTTATCTTCAATGGTACCGCCTGCTTCTACTATATTTTTACCGTTTCTGCCGTAAATTCCATCCAGACCAATATATTTTACTTTATAATCCAGTACCTGCAAATCATTGATAGTTACATCTGCATTGGCCTGCAGTTTGGTCAGCATATTTTTCAGATTCACTGTGCCCGAAAGTTTTCCGTTTTTAATAGCACCGGTGGTGTCAATCAGTTGTCCAATATCTGACAAGTTCAGGTTCTCGATATTTATTTTTGCATCCGATAAGGTATTGCGTCCGTTTTGGATATTGATTTTCTGCTCTCCTTGTATCAATGAAAAATTTTGGGCAATAAAAATACTGTCTACGATTGTCAGTTCATTTCCCAGTTGAACCTGCCATATTTTTTTATTCAGTTTCAATTTGGAGTCGATAATTTTTGCAATGATGCTATCACCTTTAAAATCTAAGGTGGATAACAAACGTACAGAGTTATCGGATGAGTCATTAGAAATACTCAGGTTGCTTAAGAGTTGTTCGAGAGAACTGTTTAATCCTAATTTTATATCCTTAACGTCTGTTTTTTTAACCCTCAAGTTTCCGATACTTCCGTTTAATAGCAGGTCTGTGTTGTTGGTGTTTCCATCAATTGAAATATCATTAAATGCAATGTTGCTATAGTTGGCAGAATCCATTTTAGCATTGATTTCCAAAACATTCTGATTCGTATTCACTGTTGCATTCAGATCCAGTTCGCTGATGTATTGCAGTTGTGGTACAAACACTTTAATAAGCCCGAAATCAGATTTTAATTTTACAGACGCATCTAACTGTTGCGGTTTTGCCTGTTTATAATCTTTTGCTGTTGGTTTTATCAACTGAGAATATTTGCTGAGAAATACTTTCATGGATGGAACAATGCTCAACGGATCGAAGGCTCCGTTCATATTAGCATTAAACTGGTCAGAAGTAACGGTATAATCTTTTATAATTCCGTCATTTTTCATGTTAATATCCACATCCGATAAAACCAGCATATCTTTAGTGTTTTGCAGAATGATATTGCTGAATTTTCCGGTTCCGGTAAAATTGTCAATTTTATTTCCTTTTCCATGTACTTCGCCATCCAGCGAAACCACTAAGGTGTCTTTGGTGAAATTCAGTTTATGTAAATCTGCGTTTTTTATACTCGTAATAAAGTCAAATTTTGGTAATGAATCATTGAAATCCGCACTACCGTTAAAATCTACAAGCAAGCAATCATCATCAAAAAATGCCTTTCCTTTGAATTTCTTTTTTACAATTAATCCATCCACTTTTATTTTATCAAACACAAAACCATTAAAGTAAAAGTTACGGATAGTTCCGGTCAGTTTCGTGTTTAAATCTTTCGGGTTGAACCCGTTTCCGTCAGCATTGATATCAAGGTCAACCGTGCCGAGTAGTTTATGGTTGCCGGTCAGTTCAGCCAGATTCAAACTCTTAGCTACTACATTTCCGGAATATTTCGGTGCTTGCCCATTTGGGAAACTCATTCTTATATCCGTTACCAGATTCCCTAGATTGGTTGTATTTAAAGCACCTTTCGCCACAAAATCATTCAGAAAGCCAAAGTAAGTTCCTTTAAAACTAATGTTTCCGGCATTATCAAGTTGGGTCGGTATTTTTACAAACGTGAGTATTTTCTTTAAATCAGCAGGAGTGGTGCGCAGTTTGTTTACTTTTAAATCAAAGAGCGTTTGTTTTACATGTGGTAATCCTTTTATGTTTCCGGTAACATCAATGACTGTATTGTTTCCGGCAGTGATATATAATTGTTCTGTTCTAAGATTCGCTAATTTCCCCTTTACAAGACCTCTCATGGTTACATTTTCAGGAATATATTTCTTCGCCATCGGTGCAAATACCGCAACATCTTTTGATTTTACTAAAGCTTCTTTTATGTCTGCTTTCATGATGACTTTGTTTTCAAAATCACCGAAAGAGCGCCATTCGTCTGTAAACTGTATGGATAAGTTCCCTTTTAGTTTACTGTCATTAAAAGCAATATCTGCGTTGTCTAAGTAAATACCGCCGTTGTCCAGTAAGGCATTGGCATGTATTTTTTTTACAATCAGATTGTTATCGCAAATGGTATTCAGCTTCTCAATATTTACATGCATACCGGTAGAATCCCAGCGGTAATCTTTTATATCAATGTTAATAGCATGAATATTCATCTGGCTGATTAAGAAGGTACCGGCTTTCTGGTCTTTCTTTTTGAAATCCATCGCATGATTACCGTTTTGCATCGTCAACTCATCCACCGTAATATTCAATTTCTTACCTAATCCTTGCACATCAAATCCTTTACTTGGTTTTTTGGATTTTGGTTTGTCAACCTCATTGTAATCTGTCAGCTTAAAAAACGGATCAACTAATTCCACTTTTTTAGCATCAATTTTCAGATGATTAATATTAAGCTCCCTAACATCAACAAAAACCTTTGTGAAACGGATATCCATTCGTTTGTCGGTGTGCGGATCATCCAATACCAGATTGGAATTGGTGAGCAATAACTTATTGAGACGTAATTCAAATGGTTTTCCAGCCGTCTTAGGTTTCGGCTTTTTATCTTTTGAAATAAACTGATCCAGTAGAAACTGAAAATTATAGGTGCTGTCGTCTTTCGCACGGTACCCGTTAAATTTTAAACCATCGAGGCTCACATTATCAATATAAATTTTGCTTTGACGAATGGATCCGATTTGTTCCAACAGGGTTCTGCCCAGCATCAAATCTACATCCAGTTTTTTAGCAAATAAAATAGTGTCGGTTTTGCTTTTTTGTGAAGATAAGTAGACATTATAAATTTCAACTGTTCGCAAGAATTTTATACTTACAGAATCGACTTTTACTTCGCTGCCAGTCTGTTTCGATAAATATTCACTTACTTTGTGAACCAGATAGGTTTGAAATTTCGGTTGTTGTATTAAATAGAACGTAGAACCAAATAAAATAAGCAGCAATAGCAGAATAACTAAGACCGTTCTGAATGTATATT
>JADLAJ010000358.1 GCA_020848255.1 Chitinophagales bacterium | reverse complement strand
TGCTAAAACCGTTTGGCATCACCACACGGCTTCGAGATTTTCCTTTTGTAAAAATATTTCTGATTGCCTTGGTCTGGAGCCTGACATCTGTGGTTTTACCGGCACTGGAAAACAACATTAATTTGCTAGAAAGGAGAGATGTACTAGTGGTGCTGGCAGCTCAGTTCGTCTATATCTTGTTCATTACTTTACCCTTTGATATCAATGATGCGCAAGTGGATAAGGCATCCGGTATAAAAACAATTCCATCTGTGTTTGGTATCAGATTCTCAAAAATAACGGCCTTGTTATTGGGTATTTTGTATGCCTTCATGCTGTTGTTTGTCTTCATGCTGGAAAACTGGCGCAGTATAAATGATATTTATTTAACGGAAGCAACGATTCTTTTACTCTGGTTCCTGCTTATTTTACTACAGGGTTACACCTTTTTTAAATCAGATAAAGTGACAAAATGGTGGATAAAGATTGTGTATGACGGCAGTATGTTACTCTATTTTATAATTGTATTTTTTACCAAAAAATAAACCTTGGCAGATTTCGGACTGATAGAAACTATTAAAGTAGTAAACGGCAGATTAGTATTTAAAAATCTGCACGTAAAACGACTGTTCAATAGTTTGAAAACTATCAATATTGACGAAAGTGAATATAAAGTGGAAGACAGAATGCTGCGTTTGCTTAAGTATGAATGCATCGAGAAAGGATTAAAAAATTTCAGACTTCGCCTCGAAGTACAGAAAAACAGAGCGCATGAGTATATGCCCGAAATTTCTGCATTAAAATGGAACTGCACCTTGCGCCCGCTGGAAAGTGTAAAGTATGTACTGAATGAAACCGGGCTGAAAATCACCATGCTGCCGAAACATAAAAAGCACTTAGATATCTTTGCCAATCTGAAACATACCGACAGAGCCATTTATGACGCAGCTATCAATTACGCGCGGCAACATGATTTTGACGATGCGCTGGTGCTGAATGATAATGACACTATTGCGGATGCTTCTATCTACAATGTTTTTATTGTAAAAGATGGTGTTGTGTATACACCGCCTTTGTCAGACGGGCCGGTGGCAGGTGTGTTGCGGGAGTTATTATTAACCAGATTACCGGATACTAAAATCATCGAACAAACCATAACTATTAAAGAGCTGTACAATGCAGACGAAATTTTTCTGACAAATGCATTGCGTGGAATTCGTTGGGTAGAATTCCTGGATGAAAAGCGTTTAAGCAATTCTAAAACAAAAGCAATTTTTGATGAATTTAAGGTGGTGGTTATTGAACATTTCGGCGAACATCTCGTTTAAGAAGATATCGTCCTTGCGAGCAAAGCGTGGCAATCTGTTGAATTTTTAAAGTGCTGCAATCAAAATTATGACTCAAAACTTATCTATCCACTGGTTTCGCCGTGACTTGCGCTTACAGGACAATGCTGCGTTGTATCATGCCTTAATATCAGGATTACCGGTGCTCCCTATATTTATTTTCGACACCAATATTCTCGACGAACTGAAAGAAAAAGATGCAGCACTGACAGATGACAAACGTGTTACTTTCATTCATCAGGAAATTACAAGATTAAAAAATGAGTTGAATGCATTGGGAACTGATTTAATGTTTTTTTACGGAAAGCCATTTGATGTGTGGAATGAAATTATTAAAATTTATTCCGTAAAAAAAGTATTTACCAATCACGATTACGAACCGTATGCAAACAAACGTGACGAGCAGTTAAAATTATTACTGAATGAGCAAGCCATTGAGTTTACTACTTTTAAAGACCAGGTGATATTTGAGAAAGATGAAGTAACTAAAGATGATGGCAAACCTTACACCGTTTATACTCCGTACTGTAAAAAATGGAAATTAAAGCTCACTGATTTTTACCTGAAAGCCTATCCGACAGAAAAATATTTTTCCGGATTCTTAAATGTTTCTTCCATTCAAGTGCTTATATCATTACAGGAAATGGGATTTACTGCTTCAGAATTCATATTCCCGGAACGAAGCGTATCCGATACGATTATTCAGCATTATACCGAAACGCGTGATATTCCAAGCATGCGCGGCACCTCCCGTATTAGTTTGCACTTGCGTTTTGGTACGGTGTCCATTCGTGAACTAGCAAGGCAAAGCATCCGCGCAAAAGGAGAGAAGTACCTCAATGAACTCATCTGGCGAGATTTTTACATGATGATTCTGCATCATTTCCCAAAAGTGGTAACAACTTCCTTTAACGAGAAATACGATAAAATAAAATGGCGCAACAATGAAGCGGAATACAAAGCCTGGTGCGAAGGAAAAACAGGTTATCCCATTGTAGATGCCGGTATGCGGGAGCTGAATGCAACAGGATTCATGCACAACCGCGTCCGAATGATTGTCGCTTCTTTTCTTACCAAACATTTACTGATTGACTGGCGCCGGGGCGAAGCTTATTTTGCTAAAAAACTACTCGACTTTGAACTGGCTTCCAACAATGGCGGCTGGCAGTGGGCCGCAGGTACCGGCGTAGATGCTGCGCCTTATTTCAGAGTATTTAACCCAAGATTGCAAACAGAAAAGTTTGATAAAGAATTAAAGTATATCCGAAAATGGGTTCCGGAATTAGATTCATTTGATTATCCCAAACCAATCGTTGAGCATACGTTTGCCCGCGACCGTTGTCTGACGACATATAAAAAAGCGTTGAGTTAATTACAAGTATACTGATAGTAAGTGGTATCTCTTCTTGTTTCTATATTGCCCGGTTGATTCTTAACAGTCCATATTTCGCGTGTTACTAATCCATTGGCATCCGTCAGATATTCATACTCATATGTCTTCTTCAATGTTCCGGAATTTAGTAAATCATAATAGTAACGT
Source organism: Chitinophagales bacterium (assembly GCA_020848255.1). Classification (GTDB taxonomy): domain Bacteria; phylum Bacteroidota; class Bacteroidia; order Chitinophagales; family JADIYW01; genus JADJSS01. The sequence continues at coordinate 5,358 of JADLAJ010000358.1, read as the reverse complement.
TTCTTTACAAGATTCTTTTCTAAATTTCCAAATTTACGCTCAAATCCAAATTTTTCGGCTTTCTTAGGTTTATCTAAATAGTATTCAAATGTAACAGAATCTTTAGAAGGGGCAGGGACAGGTCTGAAATCATAAAAATCATAAATCCAGTAAGCGTAATTTCCATCACTGGTGTAATAATATTTTACATCATTCTCATACGTATTATAATTGCTGATTGCTCTAAGAACTTTACCATCTGTGTCGTAATAACTTCTGTTTCTGTTATTAAACAGCATAGTAGCAAGGTAAGTTACTCTGGTTGAATCTATTTTACCTTGAGCATTTAATCTGGCAATACCATCATAAGCCAAAACTCCATTTTTTAATATTTCATAAGTATATTGTCCACCGGCTTTAGTGTAACTATATGTATTAATTGTTGTAGGATCGCTGGAATATTTTGTTGTATAACTCATATCATCACCGGTATAAGAATAGGTAGTTGTATCCGTACTTCCACCCGATACAATATGAATAACCTTAGACAGTTTACAGTTTAATGTAACAAGAGAATTTTCTTTCTTGCAACCGATTATCGTTGTAAAAACAATTAACACAAAGATGAACTTTTTCATAAATTTTATTTTATGAATTAAAGTTACATTTTGATACGCTGAATATTCACTTAGTTAGTATTCGATAACAATCACTGAGTATTCGGGAAAATCTTATTCTTTCACAAACTTAGCTGTCGTATTAAAATCATTATTTGACAGCTTAATCAGGTAAATACCACCAGCCAGTGATTTAAGATGAATCATTTTATCGAATGTATTGGATTCAACAACAGCAGATAAAACAACTTTGCCGGTAATATCAATAATATCCACCTGTACATCTTTGTTAATCACTCTGTCAAAATGCAGCGTTAGTATATCATTTACTGGATTCGGATAAATTGAAATACCGGTTTCTTTCATTTTTGGATTTCGGATGGTTGTTGGCAGGGTAGGTTCAAGTTCTTTTTTTATGATAATATTTTGTCTTCTGGTTGTAAGAATAAATCGCATAAAATCTACTTGTTGCTTCGTAAACAGGTTATAACATACGTCGGTTGAATAATTCATGTAGTTTTCAAACATATCAGGGTAATCAGTACCTAAATAAGGATCATCACACGAGTTTATTGTTGTATCACATATATTATTCAAGTTAGTAACCAGATTCGCAAATGCCGTTTTGTCATTGGGCGTATCATCAATATAATCATCCAGAACGCAACCTGGAGGTGAAGATATCTGAACCCCTGCAATGGTGGTAGTTACACTGTCTCCCCAGGTATGTCTCAAACCAAGATAATGTCCCACCTCATGTACTGGTGTTCTGCCGTTTGAGTAAAAATCTCTGAATCTTTGTGAGGCGGAGTCTCTGCTGAACCAATTATTGATTCCAAATGCTCTAAAATCTATAACAACTCCATCGTTTTGTACGCCTCTGTCTAAGGAACCATCTTGTCGGATAGTATCTGTTCCAAAAATAAACGTGGTCGTCCAGTGTGGAATATTGGGTGGCGGATAAGCCATGCCCAGTAAAGTACCGCTACCCGGTCTTAAGCTGAGACAGTTTCTGCAATTACGTTTGGAATAATTCATATCACATACCCAGATGTTTAAATACCTTTTGGTATCCCATGCTGGCTTTCCAATAGAACCACCTGTTATAAGATTAAATTCAGATTTCAGAGGTTCAAATTTTGCCAGGGTTAGTAAACTTGCCAATAATGGATTACTGTCTAATAAATCTGTCACCATCCATCCCGGTAAGTTCCCTAAACTTCCTTTAGTATGTGTAATACCGGTGCTTGGTGCACCATTCGGGGCAAATTGCGCCAATTCAAATTTAATTCTCGCTTTTCCTTTGAATGGCATGAAATAAGGCCTCAAATTCACAGAATCTGCATTAAGGTTGTTGAAATCTCTGTTGAGTGCAGTAATCTGAGAATGTATCACATCATCAGGAATATTCTCATATACATTATCGTTTAAATACACAACATGCACCACAACCTGAATAGTATAAACGGTATCTTCCGATGAATTAATGCGGTTATTTACATGACCTGAAATTTGCTGTTTCCAGTCAGCGAAATTTACATTCATGTATTGGTTTTCTTTACTTAAATTGTTTAGTACATCCTGAAACCCGCATGGGTTTCTAACAAAGTCCTGAGAATTGCAAAGAAAGCAAGAGATAAGTAAGATAAAAAGTGTTGGGATTCTTTTCATAAGTGTATGCTTTCATACAAAGTTATGAATATTCTAAAAATTAATTCAAAATAGGATCTTCAGGAAATGTGGATAACAACTTGTTTTTACCGCCCATTTTTATTAGCACATCGTGCCACATATACTCGCTCATTTTAAAAATCTCCGGATAATCTTTAGAAACAATCCAGCTGTTGTCCTGCATTTCTTCATTCAGCTGTCCGCCTTCCCAGCCGGCATAACCCGCAAAGAATTTGATGTTGTGCGGTAAAATCTGACGCTCTTTTATCAGCGTTTTCAGCTGCTCAAAATTGCCGTTCCAGTACAGGTTATCTTTAATGTGTATGGAATCGCTGACCAAATCTCCATAAGAATGAATATAGTTCAAACGATCCATACCCACTGGACCTCCGTAGTACACAGTAGACTGAAACGCCGGGAAATTCGGTATCATTTCATTCACTCTGAAAATAGACGGACGGTTCAGCACCAGACCGATGGAACCTTCCGTATTATGCTCACAAATCAGCGTTACCGTACGTTTAAAACTCGGGTCTTTCATAAATGGCTCCGCTACCAGTAAATCTCCTTTTTCTATATTGAAATCTTTAGCCATTAGTATCTGTTTAAAATAGAGTTAATATATTTCACCGAAATCAAACGGTCGTAACGTTCGCCAAACGGCGTGTAATAAAGTAAAATGGTATAATCATTCTCCGTATCCATGTAATAACTTTCCGTTACAAACTGATCCGTCTTATTATCTTTCACATCTTTAAACACATACGAATAATTGTAAGTTCCTTGTTTCAGCAGGATATTCGCCGCATAGCTCTTATCCAGATTATCGTAATGCATAATTGATGATTCATCACAAGCCCAATTGTTAAACGCACCAACCACATAAAAGTTGCCATTTGCCGCAGTACCCCCGAAATCAAAATTGAAATGCACATTCGCATAATCCGCGCCCGTGTTGTAATACGGATTATCCAGGTTCTCTATGTAATACTGACCGTTCAAATCTTTTATCATCTGGTATTTATCGCGTGGCTGCGGACGGTCAAACAGCAAATACACATCGTTCTCGTCGTCGCGTAAATCAAAGGCACGGATATTTTGCCCGCGGAAACGCAGGGAACGCATATCAAAAAAGCGGAATTCGCGGCCCGCGGTAGGGAAGGTCAACACCCCGTTAAAATCGAAGTTCAGTTCATTCATACCCACAAACTGCGGCTTGATATCCGTCTTCGCATTGTCCCAGCGGTAATTCTGCATTACTGTCGCTTTTATCTCCATTTGCGGATTATCAATCGTAAAACCTTTATAATTTACCTTAAACACCACTTCCTGATACTGGTCTCTTGCGTATAAACTGCGAGGATACGCCACACCTGCATCGATAATCACTTTGTTTTCCGCCACCATAAAACGGCGGGTAAAAACTGGATTTTCTTTATTGTTCTCATACACAATCAGCACATAGTTGCCCGAGTAATTAATCCGCATATCCGTATTCGGAAACTCCAGCGTATAATGCACATAGGGAATTTTTGTACCGTTCGAGTAATCGTAATCATTGATATTCGCTTCCGAGAAACCATCCACATACTCCATAATATTCATCATGGTCGGTGTCCAGTCGGTGTGGCACTGCACCACGGTATAATAGTAATTTTTAGGCTTTCCCGATAAATCATCAAAATGCAATTCCAGCGTTTCGTTCTGGTTCATATTCAGCACCGGCATCGCCATATCCGCACCTTTCGGGAAAAGCTGTACCGTTTTTATATTCGGCGAATAAACTTTGTTTTCATACGTCACTGCCCGGCAAAACGTGCCCGATGCTAATAACAAAACAAAAAATATAGTGTGCAAGCGTTGCATAATTCAATAATAGCAAATATCTTTCCAAAAATTGAAAATAACACATAAAATTATATTTAATTACGAGGTTGCATATTTTATATTGGTTACGAAAGTTAAGTTGTAATTTAACTTTATAAACAGATCCTGAAACAAGTTCAGGATGACAGGTGCGAGTACTTGATTCGTTTTTAAACAGATATTTATAGTATTTTCAACAGGGTAAAATTCTACGTGCGTCATGCTGAACTTGTTTCAGCATCTAAAAAATGAATGTAAAAACCATTCTGATGATGTAGAAAAAAGCAACAAAACGACAATATAGATAATGGAATTTCTTACAAAAATAAACATTCCGGTCTCCCCATTTCAAATCACCCACCAGGACAAACTCCTGCTCATGGGTTCCTGTTTTACGGAGAACATCGGCAATCAGCTGAAACAATATCAGTTTCCAGGCAACATCAATCCATTTGGTATTATCTACAATCCCGTTTCCATTTTTGGCAACCTTAAAAAGGTAATAGATAAAAAGGTATATACCGAAAACGATTTGCTGCAACACAAGGAATTATACCTTTCCTTAGACCATCACGGACAATTCTCTGGCACTAACAAAAACGAAGTACTGACGAACATCAACACCACCATAGAAAAAGCGCATGCAGATTTCAATGCAGCTAAATTTATCATTATTACGCTGGGAACAGCCTTTGTATATAAACATCTGGCGCAAAACAGGGTAGTGGCCAACTGCCATAAAATACCCGGCACCGCTTTTGAAAAACGCCTGCTGAGCATTGATGAAATCAAAGCAGCCTTCAATGTCGTAAAAACCCAACTGAAAGACAAAACCGTATTGTTTACTGTTTCACCCGTGCGGCACTGGCGCGATGGCGCGGTGGAGAACCAGCGCAGCAAAAGCATTCTGATAGAAAGCATTCACCAGCTGATAGCTGAAAACGGTAACTGTTTCTATTTTCCGGCGTATGAACTGATGATGGATGAACTGCGCGATTACCGCTTCTATGCCGAAGACATGCTGCACCCCAATGCGGTTGCCGTAAAATACATCTGGCAGCGCTTTACTGAAACGTATTTTAGCGAGCAAACACAACAGATAAACGCGCAACTGGAAAAGATACACTTACTGCTGCAGCACCGCATTAAAAATGCCGACACGCAAGCACAAGCCACCTTTGAGCAAAAAGTACAAACTACCATTGCAGCATTTAAAAGCAGGCAT
>JADLAJ010000357.1 GCA_020848255.1 Chitinophagales bacterium | reverse complement strand
TCAAACTGAACGTAGATGATGAAGTATACTACCACAAAGTGGTAAAACAATAATGTTGTAACGACACATCATAAACAAGAAAATCCCCGGTACATACCGGGGATTTTTTATTTTTCCTAAGTTTTTAGTAATTTCATAGCCTGATGCCAAGTGTAAAAATTATAGAATGTCCGCGCGATGCGATGCAGGGAATTAAAGACTTTATTCCTACCGTTAAAAAAGTTGAATACCTGAATGCTTTACTGAAAGTCGGATTTCATACTTTAGATTGCGGTAGTTTTGTGTCCTCGGCGTCCATTCCGCAAATGGCAGATACCAGCCTCATTATTCCTCACCTTAAACTGGATGATACGGAAACTAAACTTTCTGTAATTGTGGGTAATAGAAGAGGTGCAGAACAGGCCAGTGAATTTGATGAAATTACCTACGTTGGCTATCCGTTTTCTATTTCTGAAACTTTCCAGCAGCGAAACACCAATTGCAGTATCGAAGAATCTTTACAAAGGGTAGAAGAGATTATGAATATTTGTGAATGCTCGGGACAAACCTTTGTATGTTACGTTTCAATGGCATTCGGAAATCCTTACGGTGATTTTTATGACGCTGCTTTAGTTGAACACTGGGTAGACCGATTACTGGAAATTGGTGTAACGAAATTTTCTATCTCTGATACTATCGGTATTGCCACACCACAAATAATTACAGATGTATTCTCAGTTTTATCGGAAGATTTTCCTGAAATTGGGTTTGGTGCACATTTTCATACCACACCCACCACCTGGAAAGAAAAAGTAGAAGCTGCCTGGAATGCCGGCTGTACTCGTTTTGATGGCGCTATTAAGGGATACGGTGGTTGTCCGATGGCTACAGATAAACTGACCGGCAATATGCCAACAGAAAATTTACTGGCTTATTTTGATGAAAATAATATTGAACACGGATTAAATAAGGATGCTTTTATTGAAGCAATGAGCATTGCAAATACTATTTTTAAATAGGCACATTAGGATTTTTCTTTATTTCCCGTTCCCCAAAAATAGCAGATCCCACCCGAATCATGGTAGAACCTTCTTCCAGTGCAATAGCATAATCACCGCTCATACCCAAGGATAACTCCTTAAATTCCGGAGCATTTTTAAAATAGGTAGCCTTCATTTCATCAAAAAATGACTTTAACCCACTAAATTCATTCTTAATTAAAATATGACTTTTAGTATTTGTAGCCATTCCCATTAACCCAACTATACGGATATTTTTTAAGGCATCAAAAGCCTTGATATCCAAATGATCAATTAATTCTTCTTCTGAGAATCCTGACTTATTGGTTTCTGCAGCGATGTGTATTTCCAGCAAAATATCAATCACCCGGTTGTTTTTTAAGGCTTGTTTATTGATTTCAATGGCTAGTTTTAAGCTGTCAACTGAGTGTATCAAAGAAATAAACGGAGCAATGTATTTTACTTTATTGGTTTGCATATTACCCACCATATGCCATTGTATATCTTTGGGTAATAATTCATACTTTAAAACCAGTTCCTGTACTTTGTTTTCGCCAAATACACGCTGTCCTGCATTGTACACAACTTTTATATCATCAACGGATTTGGTTTTTGAAATAGCTACTAAAAGCGCTTTTTTGCCTTTAGCAATTTTTGTTATATCTTGTAAGGCAGAAATATTTGCCATTGGTATGCGTTATTTTTTTCATAAATATAGTTCAAAATTTATTTTATACGCACTGTCGTTTGTAATAATTCTTTCTTGTGTAAGAAAACATAAGTTTGATACTGCCAAAAAGCAACTATCTGATAATAAAATGATGGCAGTTTTAACGGATATCTTTCTGATGGAAGCTTATGTTAATGAAAAAATGGTCGGGTTGAATACAGATTCCTTGTCAGTTATAAAAAAATCATATTATCCTGCAATTTTGAAACACCATAAAGCAGACAGTGCTGATTTCTACACCACCTTTAGTTATTTTCAGGCGCATCCTGAAAAATTTACAGCGTTATTAAATCTGGTAGATTCAAATCTGATCAAAATTAAACCTTTGGATACAGGGTTTGTCAAACCGGTGATAGCAGAAACACCAAAAAATATAGATAAATTACTTAATTTCAAGGAACAGGAGGAGGCAATGCAGAAAGAATATGTAAAAAATCATCCGAGTTTACAGAAACTTAAGCTAAAAAATGAAGGGAAAAAGATAGAAAATTAGTTTATTTACCAAACAAACGTTTGATATGAGCATCAGAAATAACTGGACTTTCCAAGAGATACAAGAGATATACAATAAGCCTTTACTGGAATTGATGTATGAGGCGGCATCCGTTCATCGTCAGTATAACCAAACCGGCGAAGTGCAGGTTTGTACATTGTTGTCTGTAAAAACCGGAGGATGTACGGAAGACTGCGCTTATTGTCCGCAAGCTGCCCGCTATAACACCGGTTTAAAGGCGCACAAGCTGATGGATGTGAACGAAGTACTGACAAAAGCCAATGAAGCTAAGGAAAGCGGTTCTACGCGTTTCTGTATGGGAGCAGCCTGGCGAGAAGTAAGAGATAACCGCGACTTTGACCGCGTGCTGGAAATGGTAAAAGAGGTGAATAAGATCGGATTGGAGGTTTGCTGCACGATGGGCATGTTAACGGAAGATCAGGCGCAAAAACTAAAAGAAGCAGGATTGTATGCTTATAACCACAATTTAGACACTTCTGAAGAGCATTACGAGAAGATAATCACCACCAGAACATACGAGGAACGATTGCATACCATCGGAAATGTACGAGCCGCAGGAATCAGCGTTTGTAGCGGTGGAATTATAGGAATGGGCGAAACAGATGAGGCCAGAATAGGTATGATATATACTTTAGCTACTCTGCCTGAACATCCTGAATCTGTTCCAGTTAACGCTTTAGTAGCAGTAGAAGGAACTCCACTGGAAGACATGAAGCGCGTTTCTGTGTTTGAGATGGTACGTATGATTGCAACCGTACGAATAGTGATGCCTAAAACCATGGTACGCCTGAGTGCAGGCCGTCTGGATATGCCGGTGGCAGAACAGGCATTGTGTTTCATGGCGGGGGCAAACTCCATCTTCGCAGGAGATAAGTTACTGACAACGCCCAATCCAAGCTTTTCGGATGACATGGCGATGTTTAATTTGCTGGGTTTAAAGCCTCGCGAAGCCTTTAAGAAGGAAGCAATAGAAAAATTAGTTACGTCTTAATGAATGCAGAAGGCAGAATACAACAATTTTTAGAACAGCGAAAAGAAAATCATCTTTTTCGTCAATTAACTGTAAATCAATATCTTACTGATTTTTCTTCTAATGACTATCTTGGTTTGTCCAGATCTGCTTTTATTTGGCAGCAGGTAGAACAAGATTACAAAAACTATCATTTTCATAAAACCGGGTCAACGGGCTCACGTTTGCTGAATGGAAATTCAGCTTTATACGAGGAGGTTGAAGATTTATTGGCTAAAACACACCATGCAGAGGCTGCTTTGTTATATAATTCCGGTTTTGATGCTAACGTAGGGCTGATTTCTACACTTGTAAGGCCAAATGATGTCATTTTTTACGATGAACTGGTACATGCCTCCATTCATCAGGGAATGATTTTAAGTGGCTTAAAACTAATAAGTTTTAAGCATAATGACTATATCGATCTGGAACAGCACTTACAGGCGAATACAGATTATGAGGCGGGTTTTATTATAACAGAATCCATTTTTTCTATGGAAGGAGATAAGGCTGATTTGAAAAAATTAGCTGATTTAGCCACTAAGCACAAGGTTAATTTGATGATAGATGAGGCGCATGCTACCGGCCTATTTGGCAGTAATGGTAGTGGCTTGTGTAACGAAGCAGGAATAGAGGATAAGTGCTTCGCACGTATTTATACCTTCGGAAAGGCGATAGGAAGTCATGGTGCGGCAGTAGTTGGCAGTCGTCAGTTAAAAGACTATCTGATTAACTTTTCAAAGAATTTTATCTATAGTACCGCCCTGGAAACGCATAATTTATTGAGCGTGAAACATACTTATTTTTATTTGCAAAGTAATATAAATCAATTATTTAGTTTGTTTAATTTAAATAAATACTTTAAATTTAAAGCAAACAACTTAAAAAGCAGTTTTGAAGTGCGTGGCGATGGTCCGATTTATGGAATTATTGTACCGGATAACAAAAAATGTAAGGATTTGGCCGTTTACCTGCAAAATCATAATCTAGATGTGAGAGCGATACTTTCACCTACGGTGCCAAAGGGAACGGAGCGCCTGCGGGTGATTCTGCATAGTTATAATACAACTGCTGAAATAGATCAATTATTTTCATTACTTATTGATTATAAATAGATTGAGTATATATGGTTGGATTTTTTGTTACAGGTATAGGAACGGGCATCGGTAAAACGCTTGTCTCCGCTGTATTGGTGGAAGCCCTGAAAGCGGACTACTGGAAGCCTGTTCAGTCGGGAGATTTGGATTTTACGGATTCAGATTTCATAAGAGAATACTCCATGAACCACCAAATCATACATCCAGAGGAGTATATTTTTTCAGAGCCGGTGTCACCGCATTTGGCTGCTAAATTAGATAATAAAAGTATTGATATACAGTATTTTAAATTACCTAAATCAAATAATTACTTGATAGTGGAAGGGGCAGGAGGTTTATTGGTTCCTTTGTCAGAAAAGTATTTAATTAAAGATTTAATTTTAAACACTCAATTGCCTGTTATAGTGGTTTCTATGAATTATTTAGGAAGTATTAATCATACCTTACTAACGATTGAAGCCCTGAAACAGCACCATATCCCGATTGCCGGCATTATCTTTAACGGGGAGGCCAATATTGAATCGGAAAACTACATCCTGAATTATACCGGTATTAAGCTGTTAGGGAAAATCCCAAAAGCTGACACAATGTCAAAAGGCTTCATCGCCCAGCATGCTGACCAGATTCGTAAAAATTTGCTTCCTCTACTGACTCCATTATCCAAATCATCCACTTCGGACGACTTACCCATTGACTATGAATCTTTCTGAGCGCGACCACAACCTGATCTGGCATCCGTTTACGCACCAGCAAACGGCAGCGCCCAACATTGCCATTACCCATGGAAAAGGTGCTTTGCTTTACGATGAACACGGAAACGAGTACATCGATGCAGTCTCGAGTTGGTGGACCAATCTCTTCGGACATGCGAACCCGGAAATAGCAGAAGCCGTAAAAAAGCAGCTGGATACCCTTGAGCACGTCATTTTCGCGGGATTTACCCATCAGCCTGCCATTGAGCTGTCGGAAAAATTGATTAACCTACTGCCTTCTACACAGTCGCGCGTTTTCTTCTCGGATAACGGCTCTACCTGCGTGGAAGTGGCGCTGAAAATGGCGATTCAGTACTGGCACAACCAAAGTATAGAGAAAACGACCATCATCGCGTTCAAAAATGCCTACCACGGCGATACCTTCGGCGCGATGTCCGTGGGTGCGCGCGGCGTGTTCAACCGCCCGTTTGAATCCTATATGTTTGAGGTGGTGTTTGTGGATTTGCCGACCGACGACAATTTTGAGCAGGTTTTAGCAGATTTTACCAGAATTGTACAAAGGAACAAGACGGTGGCATTCATTTTTGAGCCGCTAATTCAGGGTTCTGCCGGGATGCTGCTATACAAGGCGGAATATCTGGATAAACTGCTGGAAATTGCACAGCAACACGAGGTGATTTGCATCGCAGATGAGGTGATGACGGGTTTTGGACGAACCGGGAAAACCTTTGCTTCGGATTATTTACAACACAAACCCGACATTTTTTGCCTGTCAAAAGGCATTACCGGCGGATTTTTGCCCTTAGGTGTAACGACTTGTACACAGCAAATCTACGAGGCGTTCCTGAGTGAGGATAAACTGAAAACCTTTTTCCATGGACATTCTTACACGGGAAACCCGCTGGCTTGTGCGGCGGCGAATGCGAGTTTGGGGTTGATGAACAATGCACAATTAACGATTAACGATGTAGCGAAATGGCAAACGGAATTTTCTTCCACATTAAAAGAACATCCCAAAATTGTAAACTTACGACAGATAGGTACTATCGTTGCCTTTGAGGTGAAAACGGATGCGGACTACAACTTACTTCAGGATATTGCCATAAGTGTACCTGATGATCGGGTAAAGAATACGACCCCCAATTACTTTAACGATTTACGCGATTTTCTATATGGAAATTTCATACAACGCGGTGTTTTGCTGCGTCCGCTGGGAAATACCGTCTATATTTTGCCGCCTTATATTATCACCAAAGAGCAATTGCAAAGAGTGTATGAGGTGATTGGGGAGGTGTTGGGATTATTGTAGATAAAGAATAATAAATATAAAGCTTAGTAAAAAGTATATTCATATTGATCTATAGAAGTTGGTGTATCAAGACCTGAACTATAATTATAGCTTTTTTTTAAAAGCCCATTTTCATTATAAAAATTAAAAGTGGTATTTATTCCATCTTGTTTTATTCCACCTTTATAAAGTGCAAAAGTCACTTTGTACAATTGATTCTTTTCATTGAACTCAGCTATTGTTCTTTCTTCTGTTGAATCTTTTCTATGATATTTTGATTCACTGGTTAAATTGTTTAACGAGTCATAAGTTGCAATGTACTTTTTTAAGTAAAATGTAGAGTCATATACTATTTCTATTAGCCTTCCTTTGTTGTCATATCTATATCTTTTTTTTGTTTTTTGATGTCAGATTTTTTTAAAATAAAAACACTTGGTGTATCATAATACATTATTGATTTCTGGTTGATTAATATATTTTTCTTATTGTATCTATAATAATGTTGAGCACTGATAGTATTTGTCTTCATGTTTTGATAAATAACGGAATCTATTCTAGATTTTGAATTATAATATTCAGTACGGATATTTGCAGGATTTAGTGTGTCATTATACCAGTATAATTTACATATCATCGTTCGAATCCCCATTTTTTTTACCACTGAGTCTGGTATTGATTGTGCCTTTAATATATTACTTGTCAATAAAAGTAGTAATATTAAGAATGGTATGAATTGTTTATTGTGTATAAGTTTCATTGAAATGAATTCATTTAAATATAGTAAAACGAAAAAAATATATTTTATGTTGTAATTACAATCCCACCACCAAACTCTGCTCACTCAAATCTACATATTTCATGCCGTTTTCATCCAGTAATTTGCGGTAAATGCGAATATGGTAATTATCGTTATCGCTTGAAATCAGCAGTTGTTTATACTCGTAATTTACCTTTACGCTTTCAATATTTAAAAAGCAATTTTCACTCAGTACCAGATAATCTACTTTCAGCGGTGATGGGAAAACCTTGCGTGTATTGTCTTTTTTCAGAAAATAAAAGCTTTTGTTTTGCACCATCAGTACATCTTTATCCGACATCACTTCCTTTGTATTCAGGGAATCTTTCAACAGAATCGTCTGATAATCGCTGATTCTGTAGATACGATGGGAGTTTTTGATGGAATAATCGATTGCCTTTTGCGGCAAGGTATCTCTGGAATAAATAGCCTGCTGTCCGTTTTTATTCAGCGCCAGTACAAAATGCTTCGGTACGGAGTAGAGTATCAGTTCCTGTTTGCCGACTTG
>JADLAJ010000356.1 GCA_020848255.1 Chitinophagales bacterium | reverse complement strand
GCTTCTTTACATAAATTGAGTGCTGTTTGTCCGCCCATGGTAGGCAACACAGCATCAATGTGTCGTTCTTCCAGAATATCCCGAATAGAATCTATTGTAAGAGGTTTCAGGTAAATATGGTCAGCCGTCACTTCATCCGTCATGATAGTGGCCGGATTGGAGTTGATGAGCGAAACTTCAATGCCTTCTTCCCGGAGGGAGCGGGCTGCCTGCGAGCCGGAGTAGTCAAATTCACAGGCTTGTCCTATAATAATAGGTCCGCTACCTATAATAAGTACGGATTTAATCGAAGTATCCTTTGGCATTTTGGGAAAGTTTGACAAAGATAGGAAAAAGTCCTCATTGTGTAATCAATATGTTGTATTTTTAATGAACTTTCTTGTAATAAAATCATTACAACATATGAATTTGTGATTCGTTGTATACGGTTACTTTTTTATTTTTACACAGTGAAATCATCTATTATTAAAATTATATTTTTTTACGTACTGCTGCTTGGCAGTTATATTACCTGCAATGGTGACCATTTAATGGGCAGTGATTTAAGTTATAAATGCTTAGGAGGTAATTCTTATGAAATTAATTTTAAGATTTACAGAAACTGTAATAGTTTAAATAATAATATTGACCAGGAAGCCGTAATAACGGTTTTTAATAAAAATAATAATTCATATGTCAGAACGTTTTCAATTCCGTTAATTAATCAAACGAATATACCGAATCCCCCATCTACTCCATGTTTTGATGCACCTTTACAGAGTGAAGTTTGTGTACAGTTGTTGCAATATAAAGGCACTGTGAATTTGCCAGCATCAACATCGTCTTATTTGTTAGTTTATCAGCGATGCTGCAGAAACCCGGATATCACCAATGTTTTTAACGTAGGAAGTATTGGTAGCACTTTACAATTAGAAATACCTTCCAGTACTGTAGCGGCATGTAATAGTTCACCTTCTTTTAATCTTAATGCACCTAATTTTATTTGTATTTTTAAACAAGAAAGTATTGACTTCTCCGCTACAGATACAGATGGAGACCGACTTGTATATAGTTTGTGTGCACCAAAGCAAGGGTTAGATTTTAATTGTCCCGTTATATCAAATAACAATCAATGTGGTTTAGTCAGGGCAACACCGCCTCCTTATAATGACGTATCTTATAATAATACCTTTAGTTCGCTTCAACCTTTTGGAAACACTTCTCCGGTAAGAATAGATTCTACAACAGGAATGCTATCAATATTTGCGAAGACTTTAGGGAAATTTACGGTGGGTGTATGTGTTAAAGAGTATAGAAATGGGATACTGATTGGACAAATTTCCAGAGATTATCAATTTAATACGGTAGAATGTAACGCTAATGAACCAAGAACAGGATTAGATACCGCTGGTATAAATGGTGCAACGGCAATTAACGATGATGTATATAGTAATTGTCAGGGTGCTACAGCCCGTTTTGTAAATTATGGTAGAAATTCTTCTTCAGATACCTATTTTTGGGACTTCGGTATAACAAACAGATTAGATGATACATCAACATTAGCATCTCCTTCTTTTGCATATCCTGATACCGGTACGTATAATATAAGATTAATTATCAATAAAGGCAAAGCATGTTCTGATACAGATGATTTCAAGCTTATCTATTATCCCGGATTAAAGGTTAATTATGGTTTTTCTCCAACAAATTGTCAAAATAATTTAGTTTTATTTTCTGATTCTTCTACTTCTATTTATAATGATATTAATAAATGGCAATGGGTTTTGTCAGCCGGAGATACTGCTTTTGTAAAAAATCCAACAAAAGTATACACAAACAGTGGTATATATAATGTGACGCTTACCACCACTACCTCTCGTGGTTGTGTGGGAAAAGTAAGTAAAACAGTTATAGTAAATCCCAAGCCCAAAGCTGCATTTAATGCGAACTATTTATGCTATAAACACAATGCAACCTTTACAGATGCTTCAACCATCGGTACAGGGACTATTACAAAATACAACTGGGATTTTGGAGACGGTCAGTCGGACACACTGAAAAACACCACACACGTTTACAATGTATTTGCAGATTCATTTCCGGTAAGACATATCGTTACATCAGCATTAGGTTGCAGAGATACTATCATCAAAAAAATAAAGATGGATGATACGGTGAAGATTAGTTATACGACAGCTCCGGCTAGTCTTTGTGAGAAATTACCGGCGACATTTACCAATTCATCCATCGGTGGGAATCCAGTTGCATTTCAATGGATAATTAATAATGGAACATCTGTAAATGGCAATTCTACTTCTTCTACCTTCCAGACGGGAGGCATTTTTCCTGTAAAACTAATCTCTACCAATCGTTGTGGCATCGACACCTTAAATTCAACTGTAAAAATTAATACAAACCCAGTTGTGAATTTGGGTAGCGATGTGACGGTTTGTAATAAATCTACCAAGACAATTACAACTGCCGGCACCTTTGATTCTATTCGCTGGAGTACAAATGAAAATACACCTAATATTAATGTTGACGGCAACAGAACACCAATTAAAATAACTGTTTATGAAAATGGTTGTGCGGGGAAAGATTCGATAGCAGTGAAAAAACAAATCATCACACCAGATTTTTCCAATAACTTTCTATGCTTAAGTAAATCAATCACATTTAACAATACATCAACTGTAAATACAGGAACGTTGAATCAATATGATTGGAAGTATGGCGATGGAAACTCAGATATAAATGTTCAGAATCCAACACATACATTTTCGTCTTTTGGAAATTATACAGTGCAGTTAATTGCGACTTCTGATATTGGCTGTAAGGATACGATTGATAAAACCATTGCGATGGATACGTTGCTGAATGTAAACTTTAACACAGCAGAATTAATTTCCTGCCAGCGTAAAGCTGTTGATTTTGTTAACTTAACGACGGGGGGCTTCAATAATCAAAATACATGGCGTATTGAAACAAGCAATATTACCACAAAGAATGCAAATTATGCTTTTACAGGAACCGGTTTATTTCCCGTAAAACTAGTGGTCTCTAACAGATGTTATG
>JADLAJ010000355.1 GCA_020848255.1 Chitinophagales bacterium | reverse complement strand
CCGCCGCGCACCGCAATCGGATTTTTAATTCTGCGGAAAGGGAACATCTCATCTTTAGTACCGTGAATATGAATAATATCATCGCGGTAATCTTCTTTCCCATTCCACTTCACAATGGCATCCACACACCAGTACAGAAAACTGGGATGATTATTTTTGGCCATACTCACCGCCATATTGCGCATACCAGGCACCTGCATCACTTCGGGCTTGAAGAGGGAGCCCAATTCCATGGCTGCGATGAATCCTTTGCCCGGCAGCAGTTTATGGGCATTGGTATATTTGAGATGTTTGAGGATAAAAGGCATTTCGTGGCGACTTTTGACGGAAGAAATCAGCACCACCTTTCGGGGTTGTATAATCCGCGTGAGTTCCATTGTCATGATGCCGCCCATGGAATTTCCGACAAGATGGAATGGTTGAGTAGTATCTATTTTAGGCAGAAATTTGCGGACGTAAGTCTCCATCGTATCGTGCTTATCCTGACGCGGAAAGGGCAGGTATACCGCGTTGGGTACTGCCACCAGCTGATGCCGGAAAATGCGCTCATCGGAAGCGATACCACCGATAAAATAAGTTTTGATGGGTTCCACTATATAAAAATACGGAAATATTTTTTGTTGGCTATGCCGCAGGGTTATTGATTTCCTTTACTTTTTGGGTTCCATATCTTTAATTTCCTGCATAACCTTATCAATTTTGGATTGTGATTCTGCTATTTGATCCTGATATTTATTTGTGTCTTCATTAACTGCATTGTACAACAACTGATATGATTCAATTCTTAGCTGACAATATTCCTTCAATTTTCGGTTTCTCTTTCTGATAGGAACCGGCAGATCAAGTTCATCAAAACCTTCAATCAAGATGAGATTTTCTCTCCAGTAATAAATACCTCTGTCTTTTAACTCCGACAATATCTGATTTTTTGGGGTATTATCAGATAACATAAAAACTTCCAAGGCCATTGATTCCATTGCAATAAACCGTTCCATATCTTTTATGTATCTGCCCATATCATTCGTGGAATTTTTATAAACAATCATACAGATTGTTAGTACAGATGCAGTTGTTAAACCTGTAATCATTTTATTGAGATTGATATCTTCGGGATTTTTCAAACTAGGAACAAATGCAAAACCTATAGCCAGTCCACTTACTAATCCACCAATATGTGCAGCATTATCAACTCCCTTTTCCATACCACTCAACAGACTGTATACAATAAATAAAAGTGTGCTTGTAAGAAATGCTTTCTGTATAGATTTATCTACCAGATTTGTGGTTAGTAATGCCAGAAACAGTCCGTACATTCCGAATATAGCGCCTGACGCACCGGCACTTACAACATTACTATGCCACCATAGACTTGCTGTACTTGCTGCAATACCAGCTAATATATATGCAATAAAAAATCTTGTTTTACCCAGATATGGTTCCAGAATCAATCCAATGTATATAAGTGCATACATATTCATAAGCAAATGCAGAATGCCGATATGTAGAAAAATGGATGTCAATAATCTCCACCATTGTCCATCCAGTGTTAATGCGCGAAAATTTCCTCCCCATTTCAGCAGACTTTCTATATCTGGGTCCAGGAAACTAACACCACTTATTACCATTAAAGAAAATATTAATAAATTTATGTTTATTAATATAGGTGTTACGAAATAACCATCCGTTGGAATAAACAACGCAAAAAAACTGGTTATTCTTTCCTTTGTGCCAATAGGATTATTTGATAGTATTTTATTTTCTTGGGGGGTATATTTTTCTCTTAAGGCCAGTACTTTTTCCAGTAATTCTCCTTCTGATAACTGTTCTTGTACGCTTTTCATTTTAAGGAGAAACTCTTGAACATTTTCTTTATTCTTATTCCAGTCGTATAACTGATTTCCTGTGCATTCACTTTTTATAATAGCTGACGTCTCTTCCTCGTTTATGAGAATAGATATTTTCTCACTCCATGAAGACATAGACATTTTAGTAAACGCAATTATTCCATTTCTACTATAAAAACCAACATTCCATCCTAATAGCAATGCCGTATCTGCAGCAATAGCAAGAAACTGGTCCTTGTCAATATTTTCAAAAAAATATTTTTCACTGTATTTAGGTGATATACCGAAAGCCATTAAAAGTGTATAAAAAGTTACTAAAATATAAATGCTAAAATATTTGTAAATGTCTATAAAAAATAACACCTGTCCAATTAAATATTAAAAGTACAGGTGTTTTATTTTATGGAAATCCGAATCAGCCTTTAAGTCCGGCGGCAGCAGAAATCTCGAGCATACGGTCTATCGGCAGTTTTGCTTGCAGGCGCAGTTCTTCGTCCATCAGCAATTCCGGTAATTCGTATTTAAGACAGAGGTAAATTTTTTCGAGCGTGTTGAGCTTCATATGCGGACAGTCATTGCAGGCACAGCTGTTGTTGGGCGGTGCGGGAATGAATGTTTTGTGTGGCGAAGCTTCCTGCATTTTATGGAGAATGCCTGTTTCCGTAGCTACAATATATTCCTGCGCCTCATCGCTGATGGTATATTTTAGCAGGTTGGTGGTAGATCCGATATAATCCGCGATGTCGAGAATGGCGGCCTCACATTCGGGATGTGCAATCATTTTCGCTTTCGGGTGTTTTTCCTGCAGACGCACAATTTTTTCCAGCGAGAAAATTTCGTGTACCATGCAGGAGCCGTCCCACAACACCATTTCGCGGTTTAATTTTTTTGACAAATAGGCGCCCAGATTTTTGTCCGGCGCAAAGATAATGCCTCGGTCAGCAGGAATGGCATTGATAATAAATTCCGCGTTGGAGCTCGTGCAAATATAATCGCTGAGCGCTTTGATTTCGGCGGAACAGTTGATGTAAGACACTACGGCGTAGCCGGGAAATTTTTTTTTGAAAGCCGCAAATTCCTGCGGTGGGCAACTATCGGCCAGCGAACAACCTGCCTTCAGATCCGGCAGAATGACTTTCTTGGTTGGATTGAGAATTTTTGCCGTTTCTGCCATGAAATGCACACCGGCAAAGAGGATGATATCCGCGGTGGTGCTGGCTGCTTTCTGCGCCAGCTGCAAACTGTCGCCGATGTAGTCGGCAATATCCTGAATGTCGGCTTCCTGGTAGTAATGCGCCAGTAAAACTGCATTTTTTTCTTTTTTGAGTCGGTCTATTTCGGCAAACAAATCCAGGGTCGGATCGATGTGGATATCGAGAAATCCCACTTCGCCGAGCTGCGCCACTTTTTCTTTAAAATCTACTATTTCTGCCATGATGAAAAATTATGAAGCCAAGATAGGCTGATTTATTT
>JADLAJ010000354.1 GCA_020848255.1 Chitinophagales bacterium | reverse complement strand
CATCATATTTGGCGCCATTCAGGGTGATTGTGCCGATGGCTGCAGATTTGTCTATTATTTAGATGGCACAAAACTCACAGAAGACCCGACGGTAAAATATTTCTCCACGGGTAATCTTGCCAATTTTTCTACCACACTTTCCAATGATAAATTTTTGCTGGCTAAAGAACTGATTAATAAAGTGCCGACAGCCTTAACCCAAACCAACCGTACACTTTTTATTGACCTGAATGCTTCCAATCCGAATTTATGGTATGCTGAAATAAAACTGAACGGCCGGACATTCAGCTGGACCTTTGACAATTCACCCAGCAGCACACCTTCTTATCTGAAGCCATTTGCGGATGAAGTAATAGCTGTAAGCAACAGTATCCGTTAATTTTCCGATTTATTTAGTTAATTTTAAAGTTATAGTTTCTATTTAACGGAAATTGAGCATGTTAAATATTAACATGCGTTAAACCTGACGTTAAACTTACAGTCTATACTAGTAACCAAAACAAAAATAATCACATGAAAACAATTTTTAACCCGTCAGGATGGCTGTTCATAATAGCAGTACTGACCATCGGATTCACATCTTGTAATAAAGATAATCTTAGGGATAACGCAGAAACGACTGCAGCTCAAAACTTCAATGCAGCAGAAGTGGAAGATGACAATACACAGATTATGGCAGATCAGGCAGAATCGGAAGGTGCCGTTAATTTACGCATGTCTCCGGTTGACAACTCAGCTGTTGATTTAATTACCAGTTGTGCCATTGTTACCAGAGATACTGTTTCTACACCAAGAACCATTATTATTGATTTCGGAACAGGTTGCACCAATGCAAATGGCGTAACCCGCAAAGGAAAAATTATTACAACTTATACCGGCAGATACAGAGATGCAGGTACAGTAGTGCATATCGTTTCAGAAAACTATTATGTGAATGACAATAAAGTGGATATCGACAGAACCGTAACAAACCAGGGAACAAATGGTGACGGCAATCTGGTATTTTCTATTCATGCCGTTCGTACTCTAACATTCCCCGATGGTGCTACCAGCAACAGTACCGTAGATAAAACCCGTGAATGGATAGAAGGTGCTTCAACACCCCGCGACTTTACGGATGATGTATACAAAGTAAACGGCACCGGCACACACACATCTAAAAGAGGTATTTTATACGATGCGACAACTATTACAGCTTTAATCAGAAAAGTAAGTTGTCACCAGTTTGTCAGCGGTCAGGCAAAAATTGTTCGCCATGGTGCAACCGACAGATTCGGAGTGATTGATTTTGGTAACGGTGACTGTGATGATGTTGCAACAGTTACGCTGGATAACGGCAGAACGTATTCTATCAACCTGAGACATTAATATCTGACAAAACCTCAGTTGCTTTTATATAAATAGTGAATGGCTAAACAATTCTGTTTAGCCATTTCTAATAACACGCTGTAGGAATGAAAGATTAATAATAAAATGTTGGGATGTTATCCGGTAAAGGACTCTTTCTTTTCGGCAAACGTTTTTTAGGAACATACGCCGGAATTGCTTTTAATGTAATTGTTGATTTAATTCTCTTAAACTGACGCGACAGTAAAAGCGAAATCGCTGATAATAGTAGTACGAACATTGGGTTAGGTTTTTATGTAAACTAAAGTTGTACAAAAAAATTGAAAAGCGCAATAGCTAAAGTAAAATAAATTACTCCAGCTTCTTTTTCATCTTGTAATGCGGAATACCCACCTCTGCAAACATATCTCCTTCCACTTTATAATTCTGTTTCAGATAAAAATCTTTGGCTGCATCGCGGGCATGTAATTCAATGATATGGAAGCCATTATTCTTTGCATACTGTTCTGAGAAAAAAACGAGTAATGTTCCTATGCCTGATTGCTGACAATCTGTATCTACAGCTACCTGTCGCATTTTTAATAAATCCTTATCTGCTATTTTTAGCAAAAGCACTCCGACTACCTTGTCTCCACTCAAGGCAATTATATGCACTTCATCTTTTTCTGCTGCCAGTTGTTCAGGTGTATATACCAGCCCCAATGGTTCCCGAAGTACTTTTGTTCTCAGTTCAACAGATTTTTTCTGTAGAGGCGAATCGTATTCAACTATTTGTATGTCAATATTTTCCATAATCTAAAGCTAAAATACTAAAATTTATTTTTACGGCTAAGGAACTTTTTTGAGTTTAAATTTGGTTTAAAATATAAACTACTTTATATTTACACTTAATTTACAAAACAATGGAAGAGAAAAACATCACCGAACAGGAAAGCTTAGCCATCATTCAAGAGATGATGAACAGAACTAAAGAACAGCTTTTTGACAGTTCAAATCTATTTTTACTTTGGGGCATTGCCGCATTTATATGCACTATAACTCAATATTTTTTGATAAAAGCAAATGTACAAGACAGTGAAGCTGTCTGGATAGCAATGCCAATAATTGCAATCATACATATCTATGTGGTGGTAAAAGAAAGTAAAAAAATTAAAATAAAAACTTTTGACGGAAATGCCATCAGTGCTTTATGGACAGCTATTGGATTTGCGTTTTGCTGCATTCCGTTTATAGCACCATCAGCCAAAGCAAATATTATTCCATTTATTATCCTATTGTATGGAATTGGCACATATGTAACCGGTAAAATAATTGAATTTAAACCCTTGATATTCGGCGGAATCAGTTGTTTTGTATTGGTCATATGTATTACATTTATTGAAAATGAAAGCAGGTTATTAATTCTTGCATTTGCGCTACTTGTATCCTATATTATTCCCGGTATTTTATTAAAGCGACAATTCAGCAAACAACAAAATATAACCAGATGAAACCATTTGCTGAGTTAGATCCGCTATTACATTCACAACTACGTCTGGCGGTTATGTCATTACTTATTTCTGTAAAAGAAGCAGATTTCGGTTATATACAGGAAGCTACTAATTCTACAAATGGAAATCTGAGTGTACAGATTACCAAACTAAAAGATGCAGAATATATTGAAGTAAAAAAAACGTTTGAAAATAATTATCCTAAAACAACTTGTAAGATTACAAAGAAAGGAATGAAAGCTTTTGAAAAATACGTTTCAGACATCAAACAATATTTAACACCTAAAAATTAAACCAATGGAAAACAAAGACGAAAAATTATGGCAGCTCGCCACACAACGTGCAAGATTTAAAGGACAGGTATTTTCCTATTTTGCCGTAAACATTTTTTTATGGATTATCTGGTATTTGACCGGAAGGAATGAAAACATGCACATGGCAGACTTTTTTTTACCCTGGCCTGCCTGGGTTTCATTAGGCTGGGGTTTCGGGCTGGTGACAAAATATATCCGTATTTATCATATGCATACTGAAGATAAAATACAACAGGAGTACGACAAATTAAAAAACAAGAATTAATAAGTATGAAGCAATATAAATACGTTATTCTTAACTCATCTTTATTGTTTATTATTGCTACTATTTTAGAAATGACATTACATGAATGCGGTCACTTTTTGACCGCATTTTATCTGCATGCACAAAACCTCTCCCTGCATCATAATTATGTAGACTACGCAGAAGTCAACCTGAGTACTACTTATAAAATTGCGATTGCAGCCGCTGGTCCAATAGTAAGTCTGCTTATCGGCATGCTCTTTCATTTTATATGCAGTAAGCAGACAAACCGGAATTTGTTATTCCTGTTCAATTTATACATGGCCATTTTCGGTTACATCGGTTTCTTCGGCTATCTGATGATCGCGCCCATGGTTCCTGTGGGCGATACCGGTTTCATTTTCCGCGCATTAAATTTTCCAATGTGGTCCATCATGCTCATCGCAATTGGCGGTATAGCCGTATTGTATCTTTTGCAGAAAAAGCTAACGAAATATTTTGTTGAAATGGGAACAGCTGCAATAATAACTGATCAACATCTCCGGAAACCATTTATACACAGCCTGATTCAATATCCCTTATATATTGGCATCATCATCACAGCGCTGATGAATTTGCCCATTGCGGTTTTAATCAGCCTCATTGCTCCCATTTGCAGCCCGATGACGATTATGTGGTCGTATGGCGATGCCTTAAAAAAGACATACCCTGCACAGAATACAAATGCCGCATTTGAAAAATTAAACTCCATACAGCCTGTCTTATTTATTTTGCTTATTATTATAACAGCAATCAACCGTTTATTAGTATACGGTATTCATGTAAATTAAACCAATACATCCTATGCAAACGCTATTTCAGGTTTTTCTGGTGCTGCACATTACAGGCGGCGCAGTCGGCTTACTTTCCGGCACTATCAATATTATCCGAAAAAAAGGTGATAAAAAACATAAACTCGTCGGTAAATTCTTCCTCTACGGCATGTTACTGGCAGGATTTTCAGCACTGGTTTTATCCGTAATGCATCCAAATTACTTTTTATTTATTGTCGGAGTATTTACACTTTACATGACCGGCACGGGAGAGCGGTATTTATATCTTAAAAAATTACTAAGCGGCCAAAAACCCATTTTATTCGACTGGATTTTCGCAGGCTGTATGCTGTTATTCGGATTGGCTTTTATTGTATTCGGGATAAAACTCTTTCTGCCGCAGGAAAAATTCGGAATCGTATTTGTCGTATTTGGCTTTATCTCGCTGCGTTTTGTGTACACCGACTGGCAAAACTATACCGGCAAGGCAAAGGAAAAAAACTACTGGCTGCTGGCACATTTACAAAGAATGACCGGCGCGTATATCGCCTCACTCACCGCCTTTTTAGTGGTCAATAAAATACTACCGGGTATTATTGTATGGCTCTTGCCTACAGTTATACTGACACCTCTGATTACTATCTGGACACGAAAATACAGAGTGGAAAAATAGCGTCTATTTTATCACCTGTAATCCCGCTTCGATGTAATTGCGGATATCATCATTCTGATAGTGCGGATCCTTCGGATCGCGTTTGATTTTTTTACCCAAGCGAACAATCACCATATTTTCATCCGGCACCACAAAAATAAACTGACCTAAAATTCCTCTGAAATAAGGTATTTGATGCCCTTTATAATTAATCATCCAGGTTTGATAGCCATACCAGTCGCAGGTATTTCCATTCTCGTCTTTAAGATAAGATGCAGGTGTAGTCATTGCTTTAATATAATTGGAATCGATTACCTGAACGGAATCCCATTTGCCTTGTTGCAGTACCATTTGTCCCAAACGTGCAAAATCCCTGGCAGTGGCATTAATGCAGCAGAATGATTTTTCCATGCCGTTTTTATCTGTACTCCAGATGGCATCACTCTCCGCTCCCAGGGGCTGCCACAAATATTCATTGGCATTTTCTGCCAGCGATTTCTTAGTTACGTTTTTAATGATGTATCCTAAAATCTGCGTGCAGCAGCTTTGGTATTCATATAGTTTTCCCTGTTGATTATTGTCTCTCAGTTTCAGTTTACCCATCAAATCGTTTAAATCATCTCCGTAATAAGAAGCTGCCGTCAACGAAAATATATTCATATATGATTCTGTCCAGTCGATATTACCGCTCATCGTTATGACATCTTTTATTTTCAGTTTTCCCGCCGGAATTTGCGTCAACTCCGGAACATATTTTTTCACATCATCATCCAGTGAAGTTATTTTTCCCTGTTCTAACAATTTCCCAATCAGCAAAGCATTTACTGTTTTTGCCATAGAAAAAGACCCTGAAATAGTTCCTTTGTCATAATCCTGTGCGTAGCGTTCATACAACAACTTGCCATCTTTTATCACCAGATAAGCGCAGGTTTGACGTTCATCAAACATATTCAATAATTCTGCAGAAGGTGCTTTTTTGTTGTAGCCTTCAGCAATTTGCCATGGTTTTGGCGTGCCGGATTTGGTAATGGTGTGCTTTTCAAAAATCTTATAATCATCTACATCGGCGAAGTTATACTTCAATCCCTTTTGTACGAAACCGGGTAAAACGAGATAAATAATTGCAACTACTACTATTGCAATTAATGGTTTTTTTATTTTTTGCATGACTGAAAATAAAAAAAATCGGACAAGTAATGAAACTTATCCGATTTTTAATTTTTGTACTGAACTGCTTTTAGTTAAGTATGGTCACTTTTACCTTAAAGAAGTAAGCATCCGTTCCGTCATCAAACAGTATTTTACCGGAGTAATAATCACCATCCTGCTGAGTTAAACCTTCCGCTACTTTTCCTTTTTTACGAATGTATTTTCCTTTATCAGAAGAAAAGCTATCATCACTTGATAAATCTGTAACCATTACTTTTGTTCCTTTTGCAATTGTTTTAGAAGAGGAAGAAGAACTACTTGTCGTTTTTTTAGTTGTAGAAGAACTGCCACTTATTTTTATCAGTTTCACCAGATAAAAATAAGGCTTGCTGCCATCTTCCAGTGTTACCGAACCGCCGTATCCGTTATTATCACTGACAAAATCCAGATCATCACCGGCAACACCAACTTTACCTACATATTCGTCTCTGTCGTCGTAATAGCTGTCTTCCGGACTTACCGCTGTTACTTTTACTTTGTCTCCTTCTTTTATATTATCATCATTAGCCGCATCATCCCATTCCGCTACATCTGCTTTTTTAGGTTCATCTGAATAATCAAAATAGTAATCATCATCCGTTGCTTTTACTTCATCTGCCGGTCTGATTATTTTATCAACCGGTTCTTTAGAGAATTTTACTTTATAAAAATAAGCTGTACTTCCGTCATCGTAGGAAAAGTCGCCGGCGTACCATCCGTCTTCTTTCATGGTCAAATCATTTTTACCAATTTTTCCTTTTTTACCAACATGGTCATAACGGTCGCTGTAATAAGAATCATCCTCACTGATTTCCGCCACGTATACCACTGTTCCTTTTTTAATGGTGCCTGTTACGAATTTTGGTGTTTTAGCTGAAGTTGTAGCAGAGGTCGTGGTCGTTGTTGTTTTAGCCGAACTAGTGCCGCTTGTTTTAGCCGGAGCCGTAGTGCTTGATTTACCAATTTTCACTTTATAGAAGTAATAACTTTTTCCATTATCAAGTTCAATTGAACCACCGGTATATCCGTCTTCTATTGTTAACTCACTTGTAGTGGTCCCGGTTTGTCCTTCTATATCATCTCTGTCAGAATAGTATGCATCATCAGAAGGAACTTCCAGTACTTTAAATCTGGTGCCTTTAGGAATCGTAGAGCCGCTAAATTCTGTGCCTGTAATTGTTTTCGGTTTTGTAGTCGTTGTTGCAGAAGAACTGCTGCTTCCGCTCTTCACAGATACTTTCACACTGGAGAAGAAGATACTTCTACCGTCTGTGGTTTCCAGTGAACCGGAATAAAAACCATCGCTGTTCTTTTCCAACTCACTTACAGCTTTTGCATCTTTGCCAAGTAAATCTGCCCGTTCTTCATAGTAAGAATCCGATTTTGCGATTTCCAGAATTTTAACGGAGGTGCCTTTTGCAATTTTATCAGCCGCAAAGGAGCTTATTGTTAAAACCGTGCTTAACAATAGAAATGAAAAGAGTTTTCTCATAGATTAATCAATATTTGTTTGATAAAATAATATTATAGAAGTTCTAACGCAATTTACGTACCAAAATTGATTTAAATCATACCCAAATAGTGGTATTGTGTCATACTACAGTTGTTTTTTTTGAAAATAATTAAGCATAAAGTAATTGATACCAATCACCAATATTGTGAAAATCACCGAAAAAAATGCAACCAGATAGCTAATCGAAAAACTGCCCTTCCACAGGCCTTCTGCTTTTTTAAATTTAAAAATTTCTTCTGTATGCCCCGTAACGATAATCGATATTATGCTTGTCAACAATAAAGGTATTAGCAACCAAATTGTTTTTTTTGTTTTAATGGCAATAATATTACTGAATACCCAACTTATAAAGCAAAAGACAAAC
Source organism: Chitinophagales bacterium (assembly GCA_020848255.1). Taxonomy (GTDB): domain Bacteria; phylum Bacteroidota; class Bacteroidia; order Chitinophagales; family JADIYW01; genus JADJSS01. The sequence goes on along the minus strand of JADLAJ010000354.1, from coordinate 3,562 downwards.
CCAAACTTGCTGAAATTATCTGCCGCCAGCTGAATATAATTAATTCTTTCGGCTGCGATAAGTTTAACTTGGTAACTATTATTATACTCGTTTACCAAATAAAGTAGAATTACTGCAAATAAAATAAAAATAAAAATGGCAATTTTATTGAACATAAACCTTTTTTAAAATAATATCCATAACAAAGAGCGTACTTGTTTTACCTTAAAACAATTTTCTTTGATACTCTTATTGTAATTTGCCAGCCGGCACCTTCTGTATCACTACCTGCCAAACCATCAATATCCATATCCATACCTACCGGTTGTTTATATTCATTGAAAAAATTAAATGTAATTAATCTGCGTGTGGCAAGATTGTAATGTACCGTTTCTGTGTAGGTATAAGGTAATTTTATTTTTTTAAATTCCTTTAAAATTTTATCTATTAACTCATTTGCGTTTTGCTTGCTCATACCACCGGATTCAGCATAATACACCCATTTTTTTTCCGTGGAATATTTTATTATTTTTTCACCTTCGCCTACACCTGAGATGTTTGCAGTTGTTTTATAATTTGTTGAATAATAATTCTTTTCCAGCGATTTGATTTCTTCACCAATAATATTATTAAAATTGTTATTTGGATTAGTAAGTATCGTATTAATATCCGATTCAAATAATTTTGGATTAAACACATTAGTAGTAGCAGCAACATTGGTTGAAGCAGCTGTTGTTATTGCGGAGACTGCCGGTTTTGTTTGTATGGTTTTCTGACGTTGAATTGCTTCCCGCTTTTGAGTTTCAGTTTGCACAGGCTTTTCAACTGACGGATTATTTAGTTTGTTTTGAGGAGCTTCAGGATCATCAACGCCTAAAATTCCGACTAAATCCACGGTAAAAATCAAGGTTTCATTCGGTGGAATCAACTTCCCCATTCCGTTTTTTCCATAAGCTAAGGCAGACGGAATATAAAATTTGTATGTGCTGCCTACATTCATTAATTGTAATCCTTCCTGCCAGCCTGTAATTACAGCATTCAAAGGAAATACGGTGGGCGCAACATCTCTTTTGTAAGAATTATCAAACTCTGTCCCATTAATTAAGGTACCAATATAATGCACTCTTACCTGATTAGCAGTTGATGGTTTTTGTCCGTTTCCTTTTTTTATAATTTCGTATTGCAAACCGGATGCCGTGGTAATCACCCCTTTTTTCTTTTTATTGGTGGACAGAAATGATTGTTCATCAGCATATACATCCAATAGATAGAATAGAAATGCAATTACAAAAAATAAAGAAACTATTTTTTTCATTTAAAAGTATTTAGATTTCAGGAGATGGTTATATGTTCTCTGTAAGTATCTATTTGCAATGTACGCAGCACAAGCAACGCAGCACATATCCAAATTGTGGTATTTAAAGTAAACCTCTACCAGTCTTATTCAGCTGGTCATTCGTTTTCATCTCCCGCATCAGAGAATCCAGCACACCATTGATGAAATCCTTGCTTTTAGGGGTGCTGTATTCTTTAGCGATATCGAGGTATTCGTTAATGGTCACTTTCACCGGAATACTTGGAAAATATAAGAATTCTGAAACAGCCATTCTTATTAAAATTACATCGATAATTGCCAGACGGTCGGTTTCCCAATTTTTCAGTTTCGGCTCTATAATTTTATAGTGTTCTTTCTTGTTGCTAATGGTTTCGTTAAACAAATCAATACCAAACTGTGTCAGTTCTTTAAACTTATCTTTCAGATTACCTTTTTCCAGGTGCAGTTTTAATTGATTTTTACTTTTCTGTATCACTTCATGGACGGCTTCTATTACAAATTCAGCATCATCCATCCAGTTGGTGAATAATTCGTCCATATTGGTCCTGAAATTCTCATCCTCGAGCAGGATATTGTCTAACAAAAAAGTAACTATGGCTCTATCTTCTTCCACATTAAACTCTAACCCATTATTCAGATACTCATTATATTCCTTCGCATCCGTCATTTTTTTGTACAACTGGCGGATATTATCATCATCCAGCAAGCTTGCCACACCAGCATTTTTGACTTCGAGTTCAAATTCTTTATCATTATTCAGGTACTGAATAATCACATTGCTGAGTAATTTGGTATTGAAATTTTTATCCTTCTCATTCTTAATGTGCTTGCCGGCCTTTATTTTGGCATCCGTTTCCACAAAATTGGCTACTTCGCGAATAGACAACAATAAATACAGATACTGCTCTTTAACCGATAAGATACTTTTTTCTAAGAAATTCTGAAACTGAGAGGCAGGCGCTGAAGCGGTAGTCTCGTATGCATAGATATACTGCATGGCTTTTATTCGAACGCTTCTTCTGGTAATCATAAGAGATAATGAACTTTGGATGCAAAGATAGGTTTTAATTAGATAATGTAACAATGTAACAATACAACAATGTAATAATGTAACATTGTATTAATCTAACCTGGAAGAGTAGTATTAATGTTAATCTGCAAACCGGTACATTGGCAAATTGGTAAATTGATTACTTTTGTGAAGATGAAAGAACTACGCGCGGTAAATAAATATTTCCTGAAGTATAAATGGCTGTTAATCCTTGGAATCCTATTCGTGATTACTTCCAACATTTTCGGTTTGTACATGCCCGAGTACATCCGTTATGCCATCGATATTGTGATAGAAAATCTGGCAACCTATCATCTGGCAGACGGATTTGCAGCTCAAGACGTTTTCAAAACACATTTCAGGTACTACATCATCTTTTTTTCTGTTATCATTTTCATCACCTCCATTATAAAAGGACTGCTGATGTTTTTCATGCGGCAAACCATCATCGTAATGTCGCGCAAAGTAGAATACGACCAGAAAAATGAACTCTACCAACAATACCAGCGACTGAATACCTCTTTCTACAAACGCAACAATACCGGCGATTTAATGAGCCGTATCAGCGAAGACGTATCGAGGGTCAGAATGTACATCGGTCCCGCCATCATGTACTTCATCAATACCGGAGCCTTGTTTACCATGGTGATTTATGTGATGTTCAACATCAATGCCTACCTGAGCTTTCTCGTACTGCTGCCTTTACCCCTGCTGGTATTTTCTATCTATAAAGTCAGCGACATCATCAATAAGAAAAGTGAAGCAATTTCCATTGCGCTTTCAGGTTTGACCACCCGTGCGCAGGAAGTTTTTTCCGGGGTGCGCGTCATACAGTCCTTTGCCATCGACAAGCAAATACAGCAGGAGTTTTACATGGCCAGCGACGATTACAAAAACCAGAATATTTCTTTAGCTAAAGTAGATTCATTCTTCGCTCCACTCATGATGTTGCTTATAGGTTTAAGTACATTGCTGGTAGTCTATATCGGCGGAATTGAAGTCAACAAAGGCAGTTTTACCGCAGGAAATATTGCTGAGTTCGTATTTTATATCAATATGCTCACCTGGCCTGTTGCATCACTAGGCTGGTGTGTATCGCTGGTGCAGCGCGCGGAAGCTTCGCAAAAGCGCATCAACAATTTTCTGGAAGATAAAAACGAAATCATTAACTGTCCAAGTGTTGCATTAAATACCAT
>JADLAJ010000353.1 GCA_020848255.1 Chitinophagales bacterium | reverse complement strand
GATCTAAAAATTCATCATCTACGCGGCGGTAAATAACATCCACCTGTTTCAGTCCGCGGGTGGTTTTCATATAAACTTTATGATTGTCCACCAGTAAATCTCGGCCTTCCACCAGCTCAATGCCCATGTAACGTGCTAAAAAAGTATGCTCATAATAGGCTGAGTTATACATGCCCGGTGTTAGTAATACAATGGTAGGATTCTGAATTTGTTTAGGAGCTAAGGATACTAATATATTATGTAATAAAATCGGATAATCAGAAACTTTACGAACGTTGTATTCGTTCATTAATTCCGGAAAAATCCGTTTGGTGACATCTCGGTTTTCCAGCATGTAGGAAACACCGGAAGGTGTACGTAAATTATCTTCCAAAACATAGTATGTTCCGTCAGAGTCGCGCACCAGGTCTATGCCGGCAATATGGACATAAATGTCGTAAGGTACCTGTATGCCGAAAACTTCGCGGTTGTAATGCGGACAGGATACAATCAAGCTGGCGGGAATTTTTCCGTCCTTAACAATCTGCTGATCGTTGTAAATGTCTTTTAAAAACAGATTGAGTGCTTTTAAGCGTTGAGTGATTCCCCGCTCAAGGAAATCCCAGTCACTTGCTGTAATGATACGCGGAATGATGTCAAATGGAAAAATACGCTCAATGCCTTCTTCGTTTTCAGAATATACCGTGAAGGTGATACCCTGATTCATAAATGTCTTTTTAGCGATTTCCTCTTTTTTATTGAGAATGTCTAAATTAATAGAATTCAGCTGGTTGAAAATGGATCGATAGTGCGGACGTATGTCGCCGTTTGGTAAAGCCATTTCATCCCAAAAGTTTGGCCGCGTGTTGTATTTGTCAAAAATCATCTATCTGTTTCTGATACCATGATAAGAATATTTTTTGAATATTTTCTTAAATCAGAAATAATTTTCAGTATGCTTAACTAAATCGTAAAGATATTTTTTATTATAAACTGAATAATTATCAATACAGTTCGCCAAAGTCCCTATTGTCCTGAAATAATAAATTCCTTTGAAAGAATAGTTGATTGTGTATTGGTATTTGTAATTGTTATAAAATAAATTCCATTACTTAGAGATGCTGTCGGGATAGTAATTGTTTCTTCATTTTCGCTCAGGTTATAATCTGTATGATATACTATCTGTCCAAAATTATTACAGATGATAACTCTGTAATCAGATGTGCTGTAATTGGCAAAATAAAGTTGCAAATTCCCATTTGAAACAGGATTTGGAAAGAGCGTAACAGCAGGGTTTTTTGCGACCGATATACGAATTACCAGGTTTTTTGAATAATGGAAAGTGTTATCGTTTTCAAGGATTTTTAAACGATAGTAGTATATGTCAGATAAATTTATTTCGTAGTCATCGTATAAATAATTATTCTGCAGTTTTGAATTACGGATTACAGGAACGGTTGCAATATCATCAAATGAAATACCATCCGTAGAACGCTGAATAATATAATCCAAACCGGTAGATTCTGAGGCTGAAGACCAGAATAAATGGTTATGATTTACAGCAAAATTTCCATTAAAATTTACCAACTCAACTTTTAGAACAAAATCTTTTGTTGTTTGGATATAATCTTCTACTTCGCCATTTTGCTTATTTCTTGCACCATAATCGGTAAACTGCAACGGCCCAATCCCGGATACAATAACTCTAAGTGCATACAAAGATGACAAATTGGACGGAGTTGTTACATTTACAGGGATAAAGACAGAACCGGATACTAGAGCAGAATCTGTATAAAATACATCTGTCGGGTCTGTGAAATTGCCATTGTAATTCCAGTCGAACCACATGCCAAAATAAACCATCTTTCCTGCTTGAGAACTGTTTAAAGTAACGTAATATGTATAGGTTTCGTTGATTGTTATAGAGTCTTGGGGAGGAAGTATTACTCCGTCATCATATAAATCTGCGGTAGCGGTATTGTTTTGGTGTGCCGTACATTCGATATCCACTTTAGTTCCCAGCCATACAGGTTGTTCATCACTTCTGATTTCATCCGGAACATTATCGTTGTTGTAATCACGGAATCTGATTGCACTGGCAAGCGGATAAGGATTTGGTAAATCACCCCAATCTACCCCGTTGATATAGACAAGGTAATCTTCTACTTCACCGTCGTCCTGATAAGAAATGATTCTTTCGTCGATTGCTGTTGAAATATCGTCTTTAACTTTCTGTGTAGTTATTCTGAAGCGAGCATATGATAATCCCGGAGAAAAAGTATTTCCGCATATTAGAGAACCTAAATTCCATTCTAGTATGGCAAAGCTGTTGCCAATTGATTTTACATTTGCAGAGGTGTATTCTGTTGCTTCAAAAATACTATCCTGATTTAAATCTATCCAGGCATGAATGGTGGCTAGTGAATCAGTGTTATTATAAAAATTCACCGGCACATAAAAAATAGTATCGGCATATGTCATGCTTAGTGGAAGGTAGATGGAGTCAATTCCGTCTTCGTCATCCGGAATGCCGCCGCCGCCACATGGATTTGTCATAGCAAACAAATCATCACCATCAGCCATATAAGATGATAAAGGATTTCTGTCAGCTTCTACCAGACCACCAAACCTTAAATTCTGTATAACATGGTTTACAGCAGGATCTGTGGTTTCATACACATTTGGCACATCACCGAAATCACCGGTGGTAGTTGGTTCCCATAACACAATAAAATGTGCATCTCCTTCCTTGCCTGTTGTTTTAAAAGGGTCGAATGTGCCTGGATTGTTGTTTAATGGTGCGGTTAATCCTGTACCGCAATTTGAACCGAAAGTGGCCATTTCAGCACTGTGTATAGTGGTGGCAAGGCCTAATCTGCTTAAAGAATAATTGTATGATAAGTGATCAGCTGAATGTATGATACCGGTTTCTCCCAGGTAATCATCATAACACCCGCCAATATAAATACCATATTTTTCCTGTTTTAAATCTGTTGTCATAAAGGCGATGGATATATCATAACTATCGGATGAGCCAAGAGTGCTGTCATAATATACAGATGGTGGATTGCTGTTGGTGCAGGGAAAATCAGAAGAAAGAGTAGTGCCAAACAGATATAGTTCTCCTCTGTTTTTATTAATGGCAATACAACCCGCATTGTCAATATCAGTGCCACCAATGTAAGTTGATTTTGAGCCGATGGTTCCGCCTGTAATGAGTGCCTTGGTGATGGCTCCGTCAGAGTTTCCATCTAATGTGGAATCAAACGTGCCTGTTACACCACCCGGT
>JADLAJ010000352.1 GCA_020848255.1 Chitinophagales bacterium | reverse complement strand
TCGGTATGCGGTGAACGTCCGTGGTTGCGCTGATCAATAATATACACCTGATGCGAAGACGAAAGTTGTTTGGCGATAGTTTGCCAGTTATCCAAAGAACCTAACAAACCATGTAAGATGATAATGGTGGGACCTGATTCGCCTAGTTTTTTGTAGTTTAAAATCATCTTATTCTTTCAAATCAGTACCAAAATTTTCGTACATATTAGTTAAAAGAAAAGTATGATCGTGGCGAAGAAAAGCATTTAAACATTTCAATGTAAAATCCATGTCCTGGTCATCCATAAAAATATTTTCTGAACGGATTTCTTCTTTTTCACCCAGCAGACCAAAGAGTACCTTTTTCATTTTAATTTCCTGATACGAATAGGTTAGTGAAAATTTAAGCGGCAGATTTTCATTTTTATGTTCGTCTTCTACGTATAGTTCCGCATTAAATTCAAATTCCAGATTATTGGAATCTTTGTATTTCACGGTAAAGAAAGTCCCGAATTCATCTTCAGACCGGATGCATTCTTTCCAATCTTCCTCCCAGGAAACGGATGTAAATAGTTCCAACACATCTGATCCGTACATATTCTCTCGGTCAGTGTATTTATCATTTTTCTCTAGGGTAGCGTCAAATTTCTTTATCATACCATTTTACTTCTCTTTACCAAATAAGACAATAAGACCGGCTGAAACCCTTCGTTGATATCGGCTTCCACGAAATCGATTTTGTATTGTGCACACTTGAGTTTCAGGTTGGCTTTGCGTTCCTGCATCTTTTGGATGTAAAAATCTTTCACCTGATTGGGCTGCAGTTTCAGCTCCTCACCTGTTTCCAAATCAACAAATTTATACGGACGGTTTTCAAACGTAAAATCCAACTCTTTCGATTTATCCATTACATGAAACAAGACCACTTCGTGTTTGCTGTGTTTTAAATGTTGCAGCGCCAGGAAAATATCATTCTCATCAGTGCTGTCCAGCATATCGCTGAACAAAATAACCAGTGAACGTTTATGAATGGAGTCTGCAATCTGATGCAGGCATTTTGCCGCATCCGTCGTCTTTTGCACCGGCGGATTGGTGAGCAACTTATACAATTCATTCATAAGCAACTGATGATGCAGTGCGTTGGTCTTTGCAGAAGTTTGGGTTTTTACTTCACTGTCAAAAATCGTCAAACCCACCGCATCGCGCTGTTTTTTCAGCATATGCATCAAAGCCGCGGAGGCCACGCAGGAAAATTCGATTTTATTCAGTTTTCCCTTTTCGCGTTCCTGCGGAAAATACATCGACGAAGAAGCGTCAATTACAATCTGGCATCGCAGATTCGTTTCTTCTTCAAATCGTTTGGTATATAATTTTTCGGTTCGTGCAAAAACTTTCCAGTCTATATCTTTAATGGAATCGCCGGGATTGTGCAAACGATGTTCCGCGAACTCGACTGAAAACCCATGATACGGACTTTTATGCAATCCGATAATAAAACCTTCCACTACCTGACGTGCCAAAATGTCGAGTTGATCGAACTGAAGAAAATCTTGTTGCTGGATTACCATGTATGCGTTTAAGATATAGGATAAAAGTAAAAAGAAAAAAGGTATAAGAAAAGTAAACTACTTATTCCTTATACCTTTTTAACTTATAACTGAAGTATTACGCCATTGCCGCTTCAATCTTTTTCTTCAAGTCGCCTTTAGAAGCAACGCCAACATGTTTGTCTACAATTTGACCGTCTTTGAAAATTAACAAAGTCGGGATACTCATGATGCCGTACTGAGCCGCGATTTCACGGTTATCATCTACGTTTAATTTTCCGATGGTTGCTTTACCGTCATATTCTTTAGATAAATCTTCCACTACCGGACCGATTAAACGGCACGGACCGCACCATTCTGCCCAAAAATCTACTAAAGCCACGCCTTTGTTGTCTAAAACTTTTTCTTTAAAGTTATCGTTTGTGAATTCTACTGCCATGATATTTTTTGTTTTATTAATTAGTATAACAATAATTGTAAAATAGAGTTCCAAAATTACACAAAATGCTTCGTAATTTTTAATAAGAAATACTGATTTTACAATAAGTAAACTCTATCTCTTTAATTAAACACATAGAAACATAGATTTTTTCTACAGCAAAACAGACAAAGCGATACGCTACAATAGTCGAGCTAAAACATAGTCGTAAGCAAAGCTTACAGTATGTGTTTAAAATTTATCTGATAATCAATTCCTGAATTAAATTTTCCTGCAGGCGTTCATTCAGGCTGGCTATAATCTTGGTTCTCGCCATAAACAACTCCTGCTTTAGTGCCGATGATTCCAGATAGACAAAGAGTTTTCCCTGTTTGTAGAAAATACGGGTAGTATGATTGGTGATATAGGTGCCCATCAATTCGTGCCAGTACTTGCGCACTTTCATTTCATCCATCTTGCCGCCTATACGCATCTCGCGAATCATATCGTCCAGCACATCTTTCAATGCTACAAATCTGCTGTTTCTATATTGAGCCAAGGTTTATAATTTTATAATTGGTAATCTGATTATCAGTGATTAATGCATTTATCGTTATTTCGTCTGTATCTGTAATGAACACTTGTCCGAAATGATCGCTGTTAATCAACTGAAAAATCTTTGCAATTCTGTTCGCATCTAATTTATCAAAAATATCGTCGAGCAGCAACAAAGGTTTCATTTGTTTTTCCGATTTTAACAATTCATATTGCGCCAGCTTCAGGGAAAGCAAAAATGTCTTCTGCTGTCCTTGCGAACCAATCTTCTTCACCGGAAAATTATTCAGCTCAAAAATCAGGTCATCCAGGTGCGTTCCCTTGGTCGTGCGTTGAGCACTTCTGTCCTGTTCCTGTGACTCGGCAATGAGTTGTTCAAAGTCTTTAGTCAATAAATCCGAGTCGTAAATGATGCTTATTTCCTCCGTTCCGTCAAAAATTTGCTTATAAATGGATTTAAAAATCGGGATAAACTTAGCTAAAAACGTTTTTCTGTATTCAAATATCAGTTTTCCGGCACTAATCAGCTTCTCGTTGTAGACATCCAGCAGGTTTTTGTCAAAGGTCCTGTTTTCATAAAAAGACTTCAGCAATGCGTTACGCTGCGTCAGAATCTTGTTATAAACAATCAGGCTGGACATATATTCTGCCGAAAACTGGCACAAAGTGGCATCCATGAACTTACGACGGAGTTCACTCACTCCTAAAATCAACTGATTGTCATCCGGTGTGATGATGACACAGGGAAACTTACCGATGAAAGCGGCCTGTTTCTCTATTTTAGCTTTATTGACAAAAACCTCTTTCTTTTCCTGCTTGAGGTATTTTATCTCAAGTAACTGATTATCATTATTTAAACAGAAAATAGTTTCTATCCTGAAAAAGCTATCTGTAAAGTTGGGCACCATTAAATCGGAAGAGGAAAGATAACTTTTGGTCAGACATGAATAGTAAATAGCATCCAGCAGGTTGGTTTTGCCTATTCCGTTGTTTCCCACTATAAAATTCAGCTTTTCTGCAAAATCAATGACTTTAAACCCATAATTCTTGTAATTGGTTAATTTGATTTGCTGAATATGGAACGGATTACCGGACATTAGGCAAAGATACGGTCAAAACGGCGGAATCCTAAAAAGTCAACTGTAAGTGGATAAAAAATTTTATAAATCCGCTAAAAATCGTACCTTTGCGCTCTATTTTAAAGCAAAATTATGGCAAAGAATAAATCAAAAGGCACAGAGCACGATATTTTAGAAGAAAGTAATGAGAAATTATCTCACGTTTTTACTAACGCGGAATACTTCTTCGAACAATATAAAAACATCATTTTAGGTGTGATTGCGGTGCTGGTTATCGGTGTTGGTGGCTGGTGGGCTTATAATAACTTAGTAAAAGGTCCGAAAGAGACAAAGGCGAAAGACGCTATTATATATGCTCAGAAATATTTCGAAATGGATTCTATGACACAGGCGCTGAAAGGTGACGGTGTACATTTAGGTTTTGAAGCAATTGCAAAACAATACAGCGGAACGGCTGCAGGTAACAGAGCTGCTTTCGGTGCAGGTGTGGCCAATTTAAAATTAGGCAAGTTTGCAGAAGCGATCAAATATTTGGAAGACTTCAGCACAGATGATGCGGTGTTGAACGCAAGAAAATTTGGTTGTATCGGTGATGCGTATGCAGAACAAAACCAAATGGACAAAGCTATTGACAGCTACAAAAAAGCAGCGGATGCTGCCGACAACGATATCACTGCTCCTACTTATTTATACCGTGCGGCTTTGGCACTGGAATTAAAAGGTAATAAAAAAGATGCGTTGGAACTCTTCAAAAAACTGAACACCAATTACCCGAATTCACAGGAAGGTATGGCATCAGAAATTACCATTGCAAAACTGGAAGCACAAACATTTTAGTGATAAGTGATAAGTAATAAGTGGTAAGTTTTTTACTACTTATTACTTATTCCTAAATTCTTATACCTTCATCTATGGCCTCTGCATTACAAAATCTTTCTTCTTACGATACGGAAAAAGTTCCGAATGGCAATGGAAAGTCTTTTGGTATTGCGGTAGCGGAATGGAACAAACACATCACCTTTGAATTACTGAAAGGTTGTGTGGAAACACTGACACAACACGGCGTTTCTGAAAACGATATTCATATACATTTCGTTCCCGGCACCTTTGAATTACCCTTTGCAGGAAAAAAACTGGCGCAGCAACACCACCTCGCAGGTGTCATCTGTCTGGGATGTGTAATTAAAGGTGAAACAGACCACGATGTATATATCAATACGTCGGTGGCAAATGCCCTGCAAAATCTGAATATAGCATTTGATATTCCGTTTATATTTGGTGTGCTTACACCCAACAACGAAGAGCAGGCACTCGACCGTGCAGGCGGCAAACACGGCAACAAAGGCGTGGAAGGTGCGGTGACGGCTCTGAAAATGAGTTCTATATAAACTAACTGATTTTAACCACATAAGAAGTATCAGAATCTTAAGTTTTCTATTCCTTAATATCTTCTATTTTCTATTCTTTTGTTCCGAAATATCGGAACTTAAAGTTCCTTAAGTGGTTTAATTATGTCAATTTCAGTATGTTTGTATGAAAGAATACAACTATGAGTGAAATCAACAACAGCCTTTTCATTATTACCGGAGCGGGTTCGGGTATCGGACAGGCATTGACCTTGAAAGCAATTGCAGAAGGTGCACGCGTAATTGCAGCAGATATCAATGAAGCGGGACTGGATGAAACCATTCGTCAGGCAAACGGTAAAGCTGAAAAATATATACTAGATGTTTCCAATCCTGAGCAGATAAAATCTTTTGCTGCTAACATTATTCAAAAACATCCGGATGAAACAATAATTTTGGTGAACAACGCAGGGGTTGGTTTAGCTTCCGGTAATTTCACAGAAACGCCTTTAGAAGATTTTGAATGGCTGATGAATATTAATCTATACGGTGTAGTTCGCCTGACAAAAGCCTTTCTCCCCCATTTGTTACAACAAAACAAAGGACATATCGTCAATGTATCCAGTGTGTACGGACTGGCGGGAATGCCCACCAATTCGGCTTATTCCACGGCAAAATTCGGCGTAAAAGGATTTACAGATGTACTAAAAGCGGAATTACTGGGAACAAATGTGAAAGTATCTTCCGTACATCCCGGCGGCATTAAAACCAATATTGCCAGAAATTCCAGAATCTCAGCGACTCAGAATGTAGAACTGGCTAAAAAGACGATGGCGAAGTTTGAGAAAGTAGCCTTAAAAATGCCCGCATCTGAGGCAGCAGATATCATCATCAAGGGCATCAAAAAAGATGCATCTCGGATTTTGATTGGCAGCGATGCTAAAGCCCTCGACTGGATAGTTCGTATTTTCCCGAACAGTTACCACAAGATTATTGCAAAAGTATTTAAGCTGTAATGCACTTATTCAATATTCAGTTTACTTAATTTTATACAAAGATTTGTTACGAATGCATCTGCGAAATCCACAAAGATGATATTGGGTATTTTTCCTTTTCGTATAGCATTGCTTGCAATTAAATTGTCCATGATAAGTGGTAAATGTTCATTCGCATTTAAAGCCGCTGTTCTTATCGAGGTGGCACTGTCCGCATATAAAACGCAATCAACCGCCTGATTGGCATTTTGCGTAATCTGCCAGGAAAACTGAAATAATTTTGTGCTGTCGTTCACATAGGCGGAAAAGTTATTCAGTTGGTTCGTTTTCATTTCGGGAAAATTGTCATCATCTGTCCAGCCGCCTACTGCGGGCAATATATTTCCGGCAAATAAACCATCCGCTCTGTTGGCAGGTGAATCCGCAATTCCTTCAAAAATCAGTATAACCTTGCCGGTTTTCTGATTAGTTGGAATAAAATCTGTCAAAGGTCGATTGATAAACGGAATACTGCTCGCTGTTATTTCCTTGTAAATTCTATCACCTAATTTACTTCTGACAAATGCCAAAAAAGCTGCGTCATCATACTCAAGACCGCAGAAATGGCTGAGTTCTAAAATCACCAGTTCTGCGTGATTGTCTAAGAAGTTTTTGGTTTGCGTCAGAATATTTTCCATCTTATCACCTTTGCATCCCAAACCGCCGCAATCTGTAGCATGCTGCGTATAATAGCTTCCTTTATAAAGAATAGGTCTGATATCAAACAGACGTAAACCTTGCTCCAACTGCGACTTCATATTCAGGTATTGCGTTTGTGTGTTGCAGGCATTGCCGCCTACGCAATCCTCTAAAACGTACATAGCGGCATCATGCGAACCGGGAATAGTGATGTCCATAAATGCTATTGTTTTATCAGGATTTTCTTTAAGCAGATTACTCATCCAGTTGGCCGTAGCGGCATTGGCATCATCAGTCTTTTCTTTCTGACAAGCTGTTAAAAAACAGATGGTGATGATAATTGAAACCAGGTATTTATTCATATGTTGCATTTTATAACCGACTAAAAATAGTGAACTAAATCTGTTTTTTTGAAGGGAGGATGAAAATAAAGTGAACGAAAAAAATAATTTTTATAACTTTAAGTATGACTTCAACAGCAACTACACCAACAGCATATGTGGACTCGCTTCCGGAGGACAGAAAAAAGGCTATTTCTGAATTACGCAAGGTAATTGTAAAAAATCTACCGAAAGGTTTTCATGAAGAAATGAGTTATGGCATGATTGGTTATGTGATACCGCATACGCTTTATCCGGCAGGCTATCACTGCAAACCGGAGCTGCCGCTGCCGTTTCTGAATATTGCTTCGCAAAAGAATTTTATTGCTGTGTATCACATGGGCATGTATGCCGACAAAAAACTGCTGGACTGGTTTACAGCCGAATTTCCGAAACACAGCAAAGCAAAACTGGATATGGGTAAAAGCTGTATCCGTTTTAAAAAACCGGAGCAGATACCATTTGAACTGATTGGCGAACTGGCTTCAAAAATGACAGTAAAAGAATGGATTGCATTATATGAGAAAAGTTATTTAAAGTAATACCTGCATCTAAATTCCCAAATTGTGAAAGATAAATTGACGACTTTAATAAAAAAGCTACGTCAATTTACAAAGTATTAATTGACAGTTACTCTTATAAACTGCAGGAAATAAAGACATTTTACTACAATGATATAAAATGGTCATCACGACATATTTATGTTAGTGAAAAATTGAATCTAGAGATAGCGGACTAATACTCATTTAGACTAAATTATTTTTTAGCATCTCCGGAATGATTTCTCCACTTTCTGCGTTTATAGTATATTGTGAAACAGAACAAGCAATGAAATATTTGAAAGCCTTTTTACTAAAACATGCCAACAAGTTTTTTTACTTGTTCGCCTTTGTTTTGTTATTCAGTTTGCTGGATTTGTTGTTTCCCGTTCCTGTCAGCAGAGATTATTCCACTATCATAGAAGCAGAAGACGGCACTGTACTTTCCACCTTTCTCACCAACGATGATAAATGGCGCATGTACACCAAACTGGAAGAAATAACGCCCACTGTACAAAAAGCCTTTATCAACAAGGAGGACCGCTGGTTTTACTGGCATTTCGGTATCAATCCCGTTTCCGTAGCAAGAGCATTTTACAACAATACCATACAGCATCGCAGGACCTCCGGCGCTTCCACGATTACCATGCCGGTGGCTCGTATGCTGGAACCGAAAGAACGTACCGTGTTTTCCAAAATAAAAGAGATGTTCCGCGCCTTGCAGCTGGAAATGAATTTCAGTAAAAAGGAAATCCTGCAGTTTTATTTAAATCTCGTTCCTTATGGTGGAAATATTGAAGGGGTAAAATCAGCTGCATTCATCTATTTCGGAAAATCACCCGCGCAACTCAGTATAGCGGAAGTCACCACGCTCACCATCATTCCCAACCGCCCAACCACACTGACACTGGGGAGAAAAAATGCCTACATACAGGAAGAACGTAACCGCTGGCTGAAGAAATTCAGAAAGCATCAGGTGTTTAAAGAAGAAGATATTACGGATGCGATGGAAGAACCGCTGATTGCGTTTCGCCGTTCACCACCGAAATATGCGCCGCATTTTTGTATCCGCATGAAAAAGCAATACCCCTCACAACCCATCATAGCCTCGCATCTAAATTACAATATGCAGCTTGAAGTGGAAGAAATCGTACAGAATTATTCCAAAGTTTTGCAGTTCAAAGAAATTAAAAATGCAGCGGTGTACATTATCGATAATCAAAAACATCAGGTGGTGACATACGTGGGTTCGCCTGATTTTTATAATGCAGCCAATTTAGGACAGGTGGACGGAGTGAAAGCCATCCGATCACCCGGCAGCACGCTGAAACCTATGATTTATGGTATCGCCTTCGATAAGGGCTTGTATACACCGCGTTCCGTCATTTCGGATGTGCCGGTAGATTTTGACGGCTATACCCCGGAAAATTACGACGAGCATTTTCACGGGCAGGTCGCATTATCAGATGCACTGGCGCAATCACTGAATATTCCAGCCGTAAAAGTATTACATGATATTGAAGTGAAATCATTGACAAACGTACTGGACAAACTTAATTTCCGGCAAATACAAGACGACAAGGATAAATTGGGATTGTCAACAGCACTGGGTGGTTGTGGTGTTTCTCTGGAAGAATTAACGGGCATGTATTCTGTATTTGCCAATAATGGAAATTATTTCGTACCTACTTATTCAAAAGAATATACCACGAAAAAAGGAATCCCTGTTTTATCGTCACAGGCCAACTACATGGTGGCGCAGATATTGACAACCTTGCGCAGAAGCGATTTACCCAACCGTTCGGAAAGTGTGCTGAATATGCCAAAGATAGCGTGGAAGACAGGTACTTCCTACGGGCGTAGGGATGCCTGGAGCATTGGTTTTAACAGCAATTATACGGTGGGTGTCTGGTGCGGTAATTTCGATGGAAAAGGTGTTCCGGAGCTGAATGGTGCGGATATTGCCACTCCTTTGCTGCTGCAAATTTTCAATGCTATTAATAAAAATACGGACAAAGACTGGTTCAAGCGTCCCAAGGAATTGCAGTTTCGCTATGTGTGTGCGGAAAGCGGAGATGTGCCAAATGAATTTTGTACCAATAGGATTATGGCGTATTTTATTCCGGGAAAAAGTCCGAATAAAAAGTGTATACACATGAAGAAAGTCTGGGTAAGTGCAGACAGTACGCTCTCCTATTGTTCTTCCTGTCTGCCGGATGACAATTACATTGAAAAATTATATCCGAACTATTCACCGGAATTGCTGAATTATTTTGAGATGAATCATCTGCCGTATATCAAAATTCCTGCACACAATCCGGCGTGCAGCAAGGTAGCGGACGACAATCAGCCAAAAATTACCAAACCGGTGAACGGACTGACGTACTATCTCAACAAAAAAGATCAGCAGGAACTGATGCTGGTGGCACAGGCTGCCAATGACGTGCAGACCATCTCCTGGTATGTCGATAATCAGTTTATTAAAACGGTAAACAAGAATGAAGCGGTATTCATCAAACCTGCACCCGGTAAAATCAAGATTTCCTGTACGGATGATAAAGGCAGAAATACAAATAGCTGGGTGTTGGTGAAAGAGATGTAAACAGTACCCGTTTATCAACACATGTTTGAATTATCTGTCCTGCTCAACATGGCGAACGGTACTATTTAGTTGTATTTTTGTTTCGTAATTCCTTCATGGAATTCATCCCCAACTGTTGCAACTATGTTTTGTAGTCATTGTAATACACCGTTTACGATCATTCCTTTAGAAGAAGGAAAAAGTAAGTTTTGTGAAAACTGCGGACAATTAATTTACAAAAATGAAAATGGCATCATCCTTACCTATCAACCAGAAGAAGTATTGATGAAACAAGACAATGAACATGATTTGCGGGAACGTATCAACCGAGAAAAAGAAACCCGGTTTAAAGAGCAACTGGAGCGCAAGGAAAAAGAAAAAGAATTCCGGGAACGTCTGGAACAGGAACGTTTGATACGCGAACAGGAAGAACTGGAAAGAAAGATAAAAGAAAAAGAAGAACAGGACCGATTGTTTCAGATTCAACTGGAAGAAGAAAGAAGACTGAAAGAACGATTACTCCAAATACAGCAGGAAAAAGACAGAATGGAGCTGGAACGTTACGAAAGCGAACTGGCGGAACGAGAGCAGAAGCTGAGAGAGCAAATTATTAAAGAGGAAGAAGAGAAAATACAAAGAACATTAGCGGAAAGAGAATTGCTGTTTCAGCAAAAACTGGAAGCGGAAAAAAAAGAGCGTGAACGGCTCGAAAAAGAATTATCGCTTTATGAGAAACAGCGAATGGCTTTAGAGGAAAAATTAGCTTTAGAGAAAAAACATTTCGAACTTACTCAAAAAGTAAGATCGGCGCAGGAACAGGAACGTTTATCATTTTTAGAGAAAGAGAGAAAGATAAAAGAAAATCTTTTACTGGCGCAGTTAGAAAATGAAAAGCTGGAACGCGAACGTTTGGAACGGGACTTACTGAAATCAAAAGAAACGAAGACGGAACCTGTTTTACTTACGGTTGCTGCAGAAATACCTAAAATAGAAGAGATTTCTACAGTTGCTGCCGTATCGAATGAAATCCCTGAAAATAGCTCGTTTTCAAGCGCACCCCTAGTATCCAATAAAAAAACAGGCCGAGTTATTTTATCGCTTTTAATTTTATCGGGCATCCTAATTACTTTATTTTTTCTCAGAAACAAACTGCCTTTTTTCAATAAAAAGACGGAAGCACTAACTGTAGCAACAAACAATTTATTTACATCCATTGATGTTACTTCAAAGAATGCAGATGAAGCCTTTATTGAACAATTAAAATCGGATATCAATGGCAAGGAAATTCTTTCCTGGAACCCGGTAAATCAGGGAGAAATAAAAGAGATTACGCTGCTTTCCGGCAGTCAGAACGGACAACAAATCAACTATGACGCAGCAATCAGTCTGGAAGATAAAACCGGCACAAAAGCAAAAACAGAAACGATACTTCATTTTGAGAACAACGCACTGCAAAGGATAGAAACAACCAAAATCACCTATATCAATATAGCTCCGGTAAGAGCATGGTTTAGCTTCGCTCCTGTTCCCAATTGCACAATTACAGTCAACACGAATAACAACCCGATACAATTGAAAACATGTGATGAATGTGCGATTCAAAAAATGGTTTCTGACAGCAATAATCCTGTTGCGTTAACGAATGCAAGTAAAATTTCTATTAAATCGGATAACAGATATGATGGCTTAGTGGAATTCACTTATGTGCCTGTAAAATAATTGGATATGAAAAAAACAGTACTTTGTATTTTACTTTGCTTCCCTGTATTTTTGTTTGCACAAAAAGGCACTATCATTCCGGATGTTAAGCCTCAGGCGGTAGCAAGTACTCCTTCCGATACCAAAACATGGATAGTTGAAGATTATCTGCTGAGTTGTTTAGACAGCAGCAGCAAATGTTATTTAATAAAAGAAAACGGCGTTAATAAAACCGTTCCTGTAAGCGATGTATATAATTTTGTATTCGAGGCGGGAAACAGATATACTATTTGGGTAAAAGAAGAGCTAAAAACACCGCCTATCAGTGCGTTTACCGGCATTTACAATTACAGAGTCACCAAAATAGTTTCTAAAAAAGCCGTATTCGCCGATGCTTCAGATATTCCAACCGTTTCTGCAAAGACACCGGTTACTCCCGTTATAATTCCCATTGTACCTGTTAATGAAGCGACACCGGCTGTTATTGCCCCGTTCGAAAACAACGATAATGCAGCTGAACGTGCAAAAGTAGATGAAGAAATAAAAGCATTGAAAAAACAAGTGTCCGATCTGAAAAAACAATTGGAGGTCATTCAATTACAACTGGATATGCAATTGCAGTTGTTTTTGAAGAAGTAAATGATTATTACCCATTCCCCAAAGCCTTAGCCAAATCGTTTAACTGGCTTTTCCATAATTCTCTGGAGCTGTCCAGTTCATCTTTTTCGGCATAGTCTGTGACGGTAAGTATTGTTTCTTTGGTAATATCTGTTACGCGAATTCTGTATTCAAAGAAAGCTTTATCATCTTCTTCGTCATCCCAGCGCAGTTTAATAAACTCATCTTCTTCATAAGCAAGCACTTCTGCAATCTGTTCTTCACCATTCCACTCAAAGGTAAAAACTTCCCCATTCGGGTCTAAGTCAACGTAATCAGCAAACCACTGCACTAATCCGGAAGGTGTTGTTAAAAAGTTATATAAAATAGTCGGCGAGGACTTGAAGGTTCTTTCTACTGTAAAAGGAAATTTTTTAGCCATAATTCTGTTAATAAAGCCACAAATTAAACAAAAAATTGAATTAAGCAACTTTTGTAAGATTTTTTTTTGACAGGCATTATTACAAAACCTCTCCCACCACAAAGAAACTACCTGTCACTAAAATCAAATCATTGTCGGATGCGTTAGATTTCGCTACACCTAAGGCATCTTTCGGGTGGTGATAAATGGTTCCATGCAACTGATTTAACTTGGCTTTTTCCTGCAAAATTTCTACTTCCAGTTTTCTGGGTAATTGCGGTTCCGTGAAGTAATAAATGGCTTCTTTGGGCAGTAATGCCAGAATTTTATCAATGTCTTTATCTTTTACAGCACCAAAGATGATATGAAGTTTCTCAAATTTTTCCAGCTGCAGTTGCTCTTTAATTTTGTGGATGCCGTCTTCGTTATGCCCAACATCCGCAATTACTCTGGGGTGTTTTTCCAGCAACTGCCAACGACCCTGCAGTTGTGTATTTTTCTTAATGTTTGAAAAACCCAGCTGCAAAGCTTTTTCTTTTATTTTAAACAGTGTATGCTGCTCTAACAGACTCAGAGTAGCCAGTACCGTTTTTATATTTTCTGTTTGATACGAAGAATGCAAATCACAGCAAATATTCTGATGCTTAGCGTTCACATTTGCATCCACAATTAAGAAATTAGGTGTATTGACCGTC
>JADLAJ010000351.1 GCA_020848255.1 Chitinophagales bacterium | reverse complement strand
TCGCTGTCCGTATCTACGATTGGGAAATCACCCTGATAACGGCATTTCACTTTTTTATCGGTGAATGTACCTTTATCATCTAATGTTGCATTAGACTGTGCAATGATTCTTTCGTCTTCTTCTTCCGCTGTTAAGTATTCTACTTTTCCTTCTACTTTACTTTTGGAAACTTTACGGTAAGGTGTTTCAATAAAGCCCATTTCATTCACTTTAGCGTGAACGCAAAGTGTAGAAATCAGACCGATATTCGGACCTTCCGGTGTTTCAATCGTACATAAACGGCCGTAGTGAGAGTAGTGAACGTCACGCACCTCGAAACCTGCTCTTTCACGTGATAAACCGCCGGGTCCCAGTGCAGAAATACGACGTTTATGTGTAATTTCTGATAATGGATTCGTTTGGTCTAAGAATTGTGATAATTGGGATGTTCCGAAGAAAGAGTTGATAACAGATGATAATGTTCTTGCATTGATCAAGTCGATTGGTGTGAACACCTCATTATCACGTACATTCATACGCTCACGGATAGTACGTGCCATACGCGCCAGACCAACACCAAACTGAGCAAATAACTGCTCACCTACTGTACGAACTCTTCTGTTGCTTAAGTGATCGATATCATCAATCTCCGCTTTCTGATTTACTAATTTGATTAAGTATTTCACGATAGAAACGATATCTTCTTTAGTAAGAACGATATTTTTTGAATCGATGCCTAAACCTAATTTTTTGTTGATTTTATAACGACCAACAAAACCTAAATCATAACGTTTGTCAGAGAAGAATAATTTCTCAATAATACCACGAGCAGTATCATCATCCGGTGGATCAGAACCGCGTAACTGACGATAGATATGTTTTAACGCTTCTATTTCTGAGTTAGAAGTATCTTTTTGCAGCGTATTAAAGATGATTGAATAATCTTCTTCCGCACTTTCTTTTTGTAAAATGATGGTTTTAACACCAGTTTCTAAAATCAACTGGATGTTGTCTTCATCTAAATATGTATCACGCTCGAGTATAACTTCATTACGTTCGATAGAAACTACCTCACCGGTATCTTCATCCACGAAATCCTCCATCCACGATTTCAATACTCTCGCCGCTAAACGTCTGCCTATATTTTTTTCTAAAATCTTTTTGCTTACTTCAATTTCGTCTGACAATCCGAATAACTTCAGGATATCTTTATCTGAATCGAAACCGATAGCACGCAATAAAGTGGTTACAGGGAATTTCTTCTTACGGTCGATATAAGCATACATGACATTATTAATGTCTGTAGCAAACTCCATCCATGCACCTTTAAACGGAATTACTCTTGCAGAGAAAATTTTTGTTCCGTTAGGGTGATAGCTCATACCGAAGAATACGCCCGGTGAACGGTGTAACTGAGAAACTACAACACGTTCTGCACCATTGATAATGAAGGTACCTTTGTCCGTCATGTACGGAATGTTTCCTAAGAATACATCCTGAACGATGGTTTGGAAATCAATATGCTCTTCATCATTACAAGATAAACGCAACTTTGCTTTCAAAGGCACGCTGTATGTCAATCCTCTCTCGATACACTCATCAACTGAGTAACGCGGGGGATCTACATAGTAATCCAAGAACTCTAACAAGAAGATATTTCTTGCGTCGGTAATTGGAAAGTTTTCAGAGAACACTTTGTACAAACCTTCTTTAGAACGTTTGTCAGGTGTGGTCTCTAATTGTAAAAACTCCTGAAAAGATTTTACCTGAATATCCAGTAAATTAGGATATTCATAAGGATGGCTTATTCTACTGAAGTTTACTCTTCCAGATAAGGTAAGACCTGATTTTTCTGTTTTTTTAGACATGCAAACTTATTAAAATTTATAAAAACAGTAAAAAGTGTCTCGGCAACCT
Organism: Chitinophagales bacterium; assembly: GCA_020848255.1. Lineage (GTDB taxonomy): Bacteria > Bacteroidota > Bacteroidia > Chitinophagales > JADIYW01 > JADJSS01. The sequence continues at coordinate 3,835 of JADLAJ010000351.1, read as the reverse complement.
AAGAAGTTACCGGACACTTTAATTATTTGATTATGAATGAATTACTTCAATTCAATAGAGGCACCAGCTTCTTCTAACTTAGCTTTGATTGACTCAGCTTCGTCTTTAGAAACACCTTCTTTGATAGCTTTAGGAGCACCATCCACTAAGTCTTTAGCTTCTTTTAAGCCAAGTCCTGTAATTTCTTTTACTACTTTAACTACACCTAATTTTTGAGCGCCACCGTCTTTTAAGATAACATCAAAAGATGTTTTTTCTTCAGCAGCAGCACCACCGCCACCACCAGGAGCAGCAGCAACCGCAACTGCAGCAGCAGCCGGTTCGATACCGTACTCAGATTTTAAGATTTCAGCAAGTTCGTTTACTTCTTTAACTGTTAAGTTTACTAATTGCTCTGCAAATGCTTTAATATCAGCCATTGTTTAAAAATTTAAAATTGTTATTAATTAATTTCTTTCTTGTAATGTTTTAACGATTCCAGCCAATTTACCACCGCTTGATTTAAGGGCAGAAATGACATTTTTAGCAGGAGATTGCAATAAGCCAATAATATCGCCAACCAATTCTTCTTTAGATTTAACGTTGATTAATGCTTCTAATTGATTTTCTCCAACATATATAGCAGAGTCGATGTACGCAGCTTTTAAAGCCGGTTTATCGCCGCCTGCACGGAATTGTTTAATTACTTTAGCAGGCACATTACCTGTTTCTGTGAACATGATAGCTGTAGGTCCGCTTAATACCGGATCTAAGTCATCAGAAAACTTACCACCTGCAACTAATGCTTTTTTGATAAGTGTGTTTTTTGCAACCTGTAAATTGATACCTTTTTCGAAGCAAATTCTTCTTAACTGGTTGATTTTTTCTACTGTTAAACCTGATGTATCAGTAAAGTAGAAGAAATTCGAATCAGAGAATTTTTTCGTTAGTGTATCAATCGTTGCTTGTTTTTCAGTCTTAGTCATTTTTTTCCTTTTACGAATTAATTATTAAATTCCCGGAATTGATTTTACATCCACTTCTATTGAAGGACTCATTGTAGTAGCAACGTAAATGCTTTTAAAATAAATTCCTTTTGCAGAAGATGGTTTCATCTTAGCCAACGTAGCAATCATTTCTTTTGCGTTGTCATACAATTGCGTTGGAGCGAATGATACACGACCTACTGAAGTGTGAATAATACCGAACTTGTCAATTTTGAAAGATATTTTACCTTTCTTAACCTCACGTACAGCATCACCAACATTTTCCGTTACCGTACCGGATTTAGGGTTTGGCATTAAGTTACGAGGACCTAAAATTTTACCTAAACGACCTAATTTTGGCATTACACTTGGTGTTGCGATGATTACATCAATGTCAGTCCAACCGCCACCGATTTTTTCTAAGTACTCATCTAACCCTACATAATCAGCACCTGCTTCTTTTGCAGCAGCTTCTTTATCCGGCGGACAAAGTACCAATACGGTTTTAGTTTTACCTGTTCCGTGTGGTAAGCTAACTGTTCCTCTAAGAGCCTGGTCTGGTTTACGCGGGTCTACGCCTAAACGAATGTGAACGTCAACAGAAGCATCAAACTTGGTAGTGTTAACTTCTTTTACTAAAGCAGCTGCTTGTTCTAATGAGTAAGATTTGCCTTTTTCGACTTTACTGTCTACTGCTTTTCTTTTTTTTACAACTTTCATTTTACTAAAGTTTTAGTGAGATAATAGCGTTCCAATTATGAGTGGAACTCTCTCTGCTTAATTGCTTAAGCCTGGAATGGTGCGTCACCCGTAACAGTGATACCCATACTTCTTGCAGTTCCTGCCACCATTTTCATAGCTGATGTCACTGTAAAACAGTTTAAATCCGGCATTTTGATTTCTGCAATTTCCTTCACCTGATCCCAGGATACCGACCCTACCTTATTACGGTTTGGTATTTTAGAGCCAGCTTTGGCTTTTGAATACTCCAATAATAAAGCGGAAGCAGGTGGCGTCTTGATGACGAACGTGAACGATTTATCTTTAAAAACCGTGATTACACACGGTAAAATTTTTCCTTGTTTATCTTGCGTGGCAGCATTAAACTGTTTGCAAAACTCCATAATGTTCACCCCTTTAGAACCTAAAGCCGGTCCGATTGGAGGTGCAGGGTTTGCTTGTCCGCCTTTTACCTGTAACTTAATAAACGTTTCGATTTCCTTTGCCATATTCTATTGTTTTTCAACTTGCATAAAATTCAACTCCACCGGAGTTTTTCTTCCAAATATTTTCACTACCACTCTCAACTTCTTCTTATCTTCCATAATTTCCTCGATAGTACCTGTAAAATCATTAAACGGACCGTCGGTGATTTTTACATCTTCCCCAACTAAGAATGGTTCGTTCACTGTTCCCCCTATTTCCTCCTGCTCATCTACCTTGCCGAGTATTCTGTTTACTTCAGCTTTCTTCAAAGGAATAGGTTTATTTCTTTCGATGAAACTGATTACATTGGTCATATTCTGAATATGCAACACGATATCCCCGTTGAATTTCTTCGGGTCAGCTTCCATCATTAAATATCCCGGAAAAAAGTTTTTCTCATGAATCACTTTTTTGCCACCTTTCAGTTTGTATACTTTTTCTGTAGGTACTATTACCTGCGGAATAATTTCAGACCAGCCGGAAAGTTTTATTTCCTTCTCGATTATCTCGCGAAGTTTTTTCTCTTTCCCACTGATTACTCTCAGTACGTACCATTTTTTATCTTCAGACATCTGTATATTTCTAAAAGAAAGCTATTTCGCTAGGTTATAAATAATATCACTAAACAGGACATTTGACAACATATCCATTAAACCGATAATCATCGCAATGATAAATGCCGCTATTGCTACAACAGCTGCATTAGCCTGCAGTTCTTTCCAGGTAGGCCACGTTACTTTCGTAGTTAACTCTTCGTAAGAGGCTTGCAGATATGTTTTAATATTGTCCATTTTCCTTCTTTTTGCACGGGCGGAGAGATTCGAACTCCCATCAGCGGTTTTGGAGACCGACATTCTACCCTTGAACTACGCCCGTCTAAAAAGTCATTAGCCACTCACTTTAAAACAAATGACTAATGACTAATGACGGTTTATAATTTATTTTAAAATTTCAGTTACCTGACCAGCTCCAACTGTTCTACCACCTTCACGGATAGCGAATTTCAAACCTTTCTCTAATGCTACCGGGTAAATTAATTTAACAGTTAAAGTTACGTTATCACCTGGCATAACCATTTCAACACCTGCTGTCAATTCGATTTCACCTGTAACGTCTGTTGTTCTTAAGTAGAACTGAGGACGGTATTTGTTGAAGAATGGTGTGTGACGTCCACCTTCATCTTTCGACAAGATATACACCTCACATTTGAATTCAGTATGCGGAGTTACAGAACCTGGTTTGCAGATTACCATACCACGTTTGATATCAGTTTTCTCAATACCACGTAATAAGATACCTACGTTTTCACCTGCTTCACCGATGTCTAAGATTTTACGGAACATCTCAACACCTGTACAAGTAGAGGTCATTGATTTTTCCTGTAAACCTACGATTTCTACCGGCTCACCTGTTTTAACGATACCTCTTTCAATACGACCTGTTGCAACTGTACCACGACCTGTGATAGAGAAAACATCTTCTACAGGTAATAAGAACGGTTGATCGATTGGACGCGGAGGTAATGGAATCCACTCATCTACAGCTTTCATTAAAGCTTCGATTTGTGCAGTACCTTCAGCATCGTCTTGTAATGCTTTGATAGCAGAACCCTGGATGATTGGTGTGTTATCACCATCATAGCCACGACGTGTCAATTCTTCACG
>JADLAJ010000350.1 GCA_020848255.1 Chitinophagales bacterium | reverse complement strand
TGTGAAGACAAAGCATCCATTTTTTGTGCACGGGAAATACGTGGCACTGCATCCATAGAGAATGCGGAAACACCTGCTTTCTCGCAAGCATTGACCAGTTCAGGATTCGTTGCTGCCCACATAAATGAAATCAGAATTGCTTCTTTTTTCATCAATGCTATTTCTTCTGCTAAAGGAGCATTTACTTTTAACACCACATCTACTCCTTCGTACAGTAATTCCTTTGTCGGTATAATACTCGCACCTGAACTAATATATTCATCATCACTGAAGAAAGAATTAATACCAGCTCCCTGTTCAACCATAACAGTAAATCCTTGTTTTATTAAATCTTTTGCAATTAATGGAGTGATGGCAACTCTGTTTTCCTTAAATTTCGTTTCTTTTGGAACGCCTATGATCATTGATTTTGAAAATTTTGTGTGCTAAAATAAGCATATTAAGGTTCAAATTTCACTATGTTCATTAAAATTCAACTAATGTTAAAACAAAAATGCATGATTCAATAATAATTTTTGAAATTGAACTTTAATATAAATAGATTAGTTCTTAATAAGTAAGATGAAAAAAGGAATTTTGATACCAATATCGTTTATACTATTCATGTGGTTGATTAATATAGTGCAATTTATGTTTCAACTGGATTTTGGCGGACTGGGCATACACCCAAGAGATAAACAAACATTAATCGGAATTTTTACATCACCTTTGATACACGGCAACTGGGAACATCTGCTGTCGAATACCCTGCCGATGCTGATGCTGGGTATCATTTTATTTTTAACCTACGATAAGATAGCGGTTTGGGTTTGGATTTTGAATTATATACTCACCGGATTGTTAGTCTGGTTATTTGCACGCGGAATATCCTATCACATTGGCGCCAGCGGTATTATTTACGGTTTAGCCTCCTTTTTATTGTTTAGTGGTTTTTTCAGAATGGATATAAAAGCCATTGCGATTGCCAGTGGCGTGGCTATATTTTATGGCGGTATGGTCTGGGGTATTTTACCCATACAACCCGGCGTTTCATGGGAATCTCATTTGTTTGGCGGCATTGTAGGTTTCAGCCTGGCCTTCCTTTTCAAAGATATTCAAAAAGATACTGTTATTGAGCAGCATGAACATGAAGTAGTGGAACGAAAAACGTATGATGATTACATGAATCGCTGATTCACTTAAAAGGATTACGTGCAACGTATTCCGCTGGTTTAATTCTCTTTAAAAAATATGGCAAAGATGCGTTCACCAGTCTGTTACTCATTTTAAGATAAGCATATAAAGGAATAGGTTCCGCACCGATAGTAGTTTTTATTTCCGTAGCAGTACGACCAAAATGTATCCTGGATTTTTCTTTTTCAATAGCAAACTTTACAAAATCCAGCAACATCCTGTTGTATAGTTTAAATTCTCTGTTAATGTCATAATTCAATCCAATGTAATGAACATGTAATGTGGTGGCATCGACATGAAACAAACAAGCAAAACTAACCAGCTCCTCATTTTTATAATATCCGAAAACCGAACAATTATCTCCGTACAATAATTTCATTTGTTCAAAGAAATCAATATTCAGCACCGCCATGTTAAATGCAACGTGATTCATTACATTGTCATATAAATGCTGCATGTTAATCTTTTGTTCGACTATTTCCTCTAATGAAAATTCTCTTTGTATGATTTCATCAGAAACCGATAATACTTTTTTTGCGCGTACCCTGTACTTTGAAGACAATGCATTCATGTAATCTGTGAATGATTTCCAGTTTTTATCCAGCGACATAAACATATCCGGCTCCGTATTGAATGGATGAAATGCGCTATTGCAAAAATCAATACATTTATCTTCATCCTGCAAATAAATATTGGCAATTAGAAAGGCACTTGGTTTCTTCGTCTCAAAAGACTTATGTATCTGCTTAAAAATGATTGGAATAAATGGAATAATCAACGCTTCATTATTACAGATCACACCTTTATCTCCGGTAAAAAACACATTACCAAGATTGAGCAATTGTGTATTTTTCTGCGCAATATATTTTTTGAAACTTGATTTAATTCCGTCGGAAGATTCGGTTGTATAATTGACTAAATTTTTAAAAGAAAACCCCAATAACTGCACATATAAAGCGGCAATTATTTCTTCTCTCTTTAATACTAATACATAACGGAACTGAATATCTTTCTGTATGGATTCAATAGAAGATAGAAACTGGTGTGTTTGATAAAAAGGAATAGCCTGATTGATAGAATTCCATTTATTGGTATCTATTGATGAAATATTTTCAAAAATTTGAATAGAATAATCGTTATCCAATTGCTCAGAACGTATTTGCATAGCTTATCACAAAGGTAACAAGGCTTTTCTTTAATTGTTCTATTCTTTATCTTTTGTTTATCGATTTTAATTTAATTTCTACCTATTTTTATACATAAACAAGATATTATGTTAGGTTTCGTAAACGGACTTCTATTTTCCAATGCTTTTGAATGGTATTTTCACAAGTATGTATTGCACGGACAGGGCAAAAAGAAAGACAACTTCTGGCGTTTTCACTGGGCAGTGCATCACAGAACGGTATTACAGGAAAATTTCCGTGATTCAGATTATGAACATAATATTTTAGCAGCCTGGGACCCGCAAAGTAAAGAGGTAGCGGCACTGGCAGCAGGAGCGGTCATAGTATCGCCCTTATTTTGGGTAGCACCGGGATTTACTGCCGGCGTATGGTTTTCTCAATACAATTATTACAGAGTACATAAAAAATCACATTTAGATCCGGAATGGGCTTACAAATATCTGCCTTGGCACTACGATCACCACATGGCACCGGATCAGGATAAAAACTGGTGTGTTACTTTTCCGTTGTGGGATTATGTAATGGGAACCCGCTTACACTATAAAGGTACTGAGCGTGAAAAACTCGATATTGAACGCAGATTACGTAAAGCTGAGGCAGTGACAAAAAAACAGATTATTCCTGTACCTGTTACGCAAAAAGGTAATAATTAATTCCTGTGTTGTACCTTTGAGATTACTTAGTAAATCTCTATGTTAAAAAAAATACTACTGGGTGTTTCAACCCTTTCTATTTCATTAATATTTTCTGCCTGCAATTCTGCATCTACGTCAGAAAAAACAACAGATTTTGATGCCGCTTCCAAGGATACCTTATTTTATGATTTTGTGGATATTGATACTACTGACGCAGTGTGTTTAAGCAAATTCAATAATTGTCCGAATGCAAAAGTGAGCTACCCGATTTTTAACACACCGGATACTACACTAAATAATTTTTTAAATGACGAAGTAATGAAATCCGTTTTATTTGACACGGATACTTCTGAGTATACAACTGTAAACGATGTGATAAAAACCTATTTTAACGAAAATGCTTCTTTAAGAAAACCGGGTGATGCCGATGATGATAGTCAGGCCTGGCGTATAGAAACTGCCGTATCTGTATATAATAAAATCGGAAAATACATTTCTCTGGAAATTTACCGTGAAATTTATGAAGGTGGTGCACACCCTAATTCTTCCGTAGAATATAAAGTATATGACTTACTTATCAAGAAACAATTAAAGGTTGCTGAATTATTAAACCTGAAGGACAGTGCTCTTTTAAAAATAGGCGAAAAGTATTTTAGAATAAATAATAGTATTACTGACACTACTTCTTTAGCGGATGCAGGTTATTTTATTTTCGGTGAGGGAGATGATTTTGAGGATGGTCCCAATTACGGTAAATTTCATTTCAACTCCAATTTTGCTATGTCAAAAGACGGTGTTGAATTCCAGTATAATTCCTACGAAATTGGTCCTTATGCCTTAGGCGCGCCAAGTTTTACCATACCTTATACTGATATTCAGCCATTTTTGAAATTGAAAATCTGGTAAAATAAAGTATCTTTATTTCGTATTTATAATTAACAGCCTTAATCAATGAGAATTAATTCTATTACCCGAAAAATATTTTTTACGATCGTAATCTTTGCAGGAATAAACTCCGTATGTAATGCACAATTAAACAAATTATGTCCGATAAGCAGTACTGTTTATGACAAACAAGCAGTAAAAGGAATGAACTTATTGCTAAATACAAAAGATTTTATCCCTTATTTTAAACCGGGTGGTGGCACCAAACTTAGCAGTTCTGTTCAGTTAGTAAATACACAACAACCCTTTCCTCCATTATGGTTTCAGATGGGAAATCCGGTGAGTGACACCGGTAATTTTGTTACCACAACATTTCTTGCTGATATAAAAATACAGAAACAAGGAGGTGACCTCACTTTCTTTTTTAGTTATCCCGGCAAATTGTTTGGTTCTGTAACTTTAGACACAGCTACTTTAGAGCCCACAGATACGCTGATAAAATATCCAACTATATACAAAGATATGGTGATGAAGCAATTTGACTCTCACGACTATCAGGTTGATGCAGCAGGAAATCAGTTATTTGCCAGTCAGGTATACAGAAAGATTGATGCCCGTTGCTTGAGTAATTATGAATCAGACAGTGCGAGAACAGCCGTGAGTAATAACATTGTAATTCTCAACTCTAAAGATTCAATAATTTTTAACTGGAATCCATTAGACCACATCTCTCCCTGCGAAATGTACTGGGAATATAAAAACTCCAGCCTTAGCTACGGTGAGTTAATCAACTGGTCGCATTTAAACTCTGCCCGGTTTGCCAATGACGGTAATATCCTTTACAGCTTAAGACATATCGGACTTGGAAAAATAAACAGAAAAACCGGAGAAATCATGTGGAAATTAGGCGGAAAAGACTCTACCAATTCTATTCATTTACCGGATTCTGCGCGCTATTTCCTGCAACACGATTTTTCTCAGAGAGAGGACGGATTATATTCTGTTTTTTCTAATGGAGATTTGTCACATTTATATGCAGAGGGATTAGTATACAAAATTGATGAGGTGAATAAAACGGCAGTATTGGAAAGCAGATACAGAACAAAACCGGATATATTCAGTATGGCCTTAGGAAGTTATCAGTGGCATAATAATACTTGTATAATAAATTATGGCATGCAAAAACCAACAGACACTCCAACACAGGATATGGCACATATTCTGGTGAAAGATAAATTAGCAGCGGTAATATCCGGTCCTCAGATGAATTTCTCATATCAGGTACATGAAACAAAATGGGCAGCCGCTCAACGCAGGCCGGTTATTAGCCTGAAAAAGAAAATATTGTATTCTGATGCTAAAAAAGGACTGCACGATTTTAACTGGTATAAAATTGAAGAAAACACAGCAATACCGGTTGGTAGCGGAACATCATTCATGCCACTTGTTTCTGGAAAATACGTAGTGGAAGCAATACAAGGCTTAGGTTTGTTCAAATCTTATCTTGTTTCAGATATATTCACATATACAATAACTAAGAAGAAATAAGTTAATTCAGCAACAGCACCTTACTGCTTTTTCTTTCACCGTTTACGGAGAATGAAATCAAATAAGATCCTTTTGCTGCATCTTTCAGAGATAGTTGTATTTGCTGCATTCCTGAAAGATTACTTGCTTCTTTCTGCATTATTTTCTTGCCCACAATATCAAAAGCCTCAATACTGTAATTAGAGTTTTCTTCTGCATTAAACTGCACAGTTACATTACTACTTGCCGGATTCGGAAAAACCGAAAATAAATTCTCCGATACAGCAGGTCTTCTTTCCTGTTTCATTAAAATACTCGTTGTCGCAAATCGTTTCAACTCATTGCCTTCTGCAAAAACAGAAACATTGTAAACACCGCAGGGCAATGCAACCTTAGTTTTACAGATAAAAGATTGCAATGTTTCATTATATTCAAAATCTACAGGAATTAACTGATCGTAAATAACTCTACCTTTTTCATCAATATTTCTGTTGAGATATCCTTTTACAATGGTGGAAGAAAAAGCATCCGTCCATTCATTTAATTTTACTTCTAAGTTTAAAGGTTCATCCAGATAGTATGTTTTATCTGAATGAGTGTTTAAGCTAAGTGTTGCGGCATTTCCATCTTTTAATAAACCTGTAACCGGCGCTGAACTTTGTAAAGTATATTTTTTGTTGGATGGTAGAAAAGACAAATCTAATTCATGAAAAATATCATACATGCCCTGTGTGGTCATATTCAGCGAAATTGTTTTCACCAGCTGATTACTTTCATCCAGTATCTTAACAGATTCATTTCTATACTCACCAATCAGATATAGTTTATTGATGGTTGTGCTGTTAATCTTTAAACTGTTGCCCTGCACAAATTGTGCATCTGAGGCGGAAGGCTGTGCATCTTGTGATTCTTTTACTGAAGTATTTACAACATCCCCTTTGCGCAACACCGGATGTGCTTTAAAGTATTCGATTTCCGG
>JADLAJ010000349.1 GCA_020848255.1 Chitinophagales bacterium | reverse complement strand
GGAAGAGCGAAAGATGCATTACAGCATCAGAAAGCATTATCATTTTGTCCAAGTATAAAAACACACCATACGGATGGTATATCTTCAAATGCGTCCACTGCATTTACAAGCTATGGCCTTGGGGTAAAATTTACCTTTTGATTTTACAGCAGAATGTATTTTAATGCTATTTTTGTACTATGTACAAAATCCTGCGTTTTTTTCTGTTTAAACTAGATGCTGAAAAGGCACATCATTTTACGTTGTGGCTGATGAATGTTGCGATGAGAATTCCTTTTGTAAAATCATTTCTGAGGCTTCTTTATGTTTCAGAGGACAAAAGACTGGAGCGGAATTTATTTGGATTAACATTTAAAAACCCGGTAGGCTTAGCTGCAGGGCTGGATAAAAATGCGGAGTGTATTGATGCTTTTGCAGCGGTAGGTTTCGGTTTTATTGAAATAGGAACAGTGACACCACTCGCTCAACCCGGAAATGATAAGCCGCGTTTATTTCGTTTAATTCAGGATAAAGCCATCATCAACCGAATGGGTTTTAATAATGATGGAATGGCAGTTGTAAAAGAAAATATTCAAAAATCTCAAATCAAAAATCAAAAATCTCAAATTCTGATTGGTGGTAATATTGGCAAAAATAAAATCACACCCAATGAAAAGGCAGCAGATGATTACATAAAGTGTTTTAATGAATTGTATGATGTAGTTGATTATTTTGTGGTGAATGTGAGTTCTCCGAATACACCTAATTTACGGGAATTACAGGAGAAAGAACCGTTAAAGCAGTTGTTATTTTCTTTACAGGAATTAAACCATCAAAAACCTAAACAGAAACCTATTCTTTTGAAAATTGCACCGGATTTAACGAACGAGCAACTGGATGATATCGTAGAGATTGTTAAAGAAACAAAATTAGCCGGTGTAGTGGCAACCAATACAACCATTTCCAGAGATAATTTAACAGCAGATAAGAATAAAGTGGAACAGATTGGAGCAGGAGGATTAAGCGGAAAACCACTGACAAAAAGAGCAACAGAAATTATAAGATACATTCATCAGAAATCAAACGGTACTATTCCAATTATAGCCGTGGGTGGTATTATGTCAGCAGATGATGCTGTAGAAAAACTAGAAGCAGGAGCAAGTCTGGTACAGTTGTACACCGGATTTATTTATGAAGGACCTGGATTAATAAAAGAAATTAATCAACGTTTATTGTCATAGCGTATCTGAAATTTTTGCCAGTAAATCATCTTTCTTCCTGCGTGAAACCTCTATTTCTGTTCCGTTCATCATGATAACCTGACCGCCATCGCCGCGTACATATCTGCGTATCAGTTTCAGGTTGATAATATGTGATTGATGAACGCGAACAAAGTCAAAATCTTCCAGCAGCTCTTCAAAATATTTTAACGGTTTGGATGACATAATCATTTCACCGGTAGTAAGAAAAATTTTGGTGTAAGAAGAGTCGGCATCTACGTGAATGATTTCATCTAAGGATGCAAAATATATTCCTTCCAATGTGGAAATAGCCAGCTGTTTTTTACTCAAGTCTTTATTAGTTATTTTCTGCTCCAGCAATTCAAACTGTTTATTTTTTACTTCTTCCGAAATCTTAACCGACAGTTTATGAACGGCGCGGATCAGCTCTTCCGGATCTACCGGTTTTAGTAAATAATCCAATGCACTGAAACGAAATGCTTTTACGGCATACTGACTGTAAGCGGTCGTAAAGATGATTTCAAAAGGACATTGATAATTATAATGTGCCAGTAAATCGAATCCGTTTTTTCCGGGCATCTCTACATCCAGAAAAATTACATCTGCCGGTGTTTTTTCAATGGTATCAATGGTAGCATCTACGCTGTCACATTCTGCAATTACAACTACCTGCGGACAAAATTTTTCTATTAGTTTGCGTAAAGCCAGGCGGTTGTTTTTTTCGTCATCTACAATAATCGCTTTTATTGATTCCATGTCTGTTGTTTTAAAAGTAAAATTAATTCAATTCAATTCGTACCATTACTCTGGTGCCTGTTGGGAGATGATGCTCATCATATAAATCTATTATCTCCACACTGTAATCCGTTTCCTTTATTTTGTGTAATGTGTCGAACATTTCTTTAGTAATAAGCGTACCTAAGGATTTATGTTGTTTCTTTAAATTTAATTCTGTTGCTTTTACTCTTCCGATGCCGTTGTCTTCAATTTCGCAAATCAGGTAATTAAAATCTTTGTAGAATCTGATGTGTATGTTTTTATCACCTTCTTTTTTTAACAGACCATGCCAGATGGAGTTTTCTACATATGGCTGTATCAGCATCGACGGCATTTCAATAGAATACACATCAAGGCCTTCTGTGCGGATGTCATAATTAAATTGCTGGTCGAAACGCAATGATTCCAGCTCAAGATATAACTTTAGGTTTTCAATCACTTCCTGTAAGGGTATAAATGTTTTAACAGAGTTTTCAAGCACAGAGCGCACCAGTCTGGATAGTTTGGTAAGATAAGTGGATGCTTGCATATTCTGGTCGGATAAAATCATTGCCTGGATGGAATTCATGCAGTTGAAAATAAAATGCGGATTCATCTGTGCCACCAGAGCTTTCAGTTTTATTTCTGCGAGTTGTTTCTCATATTCTGTTT
>JADLAJ010000348.1 GCA_020848255.1 Chitinophagales bacterium | reverse complement strand
CTTTGAACGTCTTCCCTATTTTTTCTTCATTCTTCTGAAAGGAGATTTCCTGTTGAATTTGCATCAGGCGGCTGGCACGCTCCTCTTTGGTATCCGTATCCACATCATCTTCCAGTTCAAAGGCAGCAGTATCATCTTCATGAGAATACTGAAATACGCCCAAACGTTCAAATTCCATTTCCTGCACAAAGTCGCACATATCCTGAAAATCCTCTTCCGTTTCTCCCGGAAAACCCACCAGCATGGTCGTTCTGATGGCAATATCCGGCACCTTAGCACGTATCTGATGAATCAGTTCGCGTGTTTCTTCCTGTGTAATCTGGCGCTGCATACGCTTCAATATATTGTTGTTGGCGTGCTGCAAAGGCAAATCCAGATAGTTACAAACTTTATCGCAGTCTTTTATGGCATCTAAAATATCCAATGGAAATTTACTCGGATACGCGTAGTGCAAACGAATCCACTCAATACCTTCCACTTCATTCAGTTGATACAACAATTTAGATAAGGCGCGTTCCTTGTAAATATCCAACCCATAATACGTCAATTCCTGTGCAATCAGCATGATTTCCTTAACGCCCTGCTTCGCTAAATTTTTAGCTTCCGCCACAATTTCTTCCATGGTTTTGGAAACGTGTTTGCCACGCATCAACGGAATGGCGCAGAAAGTACAGGTACGGTTGCAGCCTTCCGATATTTTGAGGTAAGCGTAATGCTGCGGTGTTGTCAGATAGCGTTCACCAATCAATTCATGTTTATAATCCGCATCCAGTTTTTTCAGTAGTTGCGGTAATTCCAATGTTCCGAAATACGCATCTACCTGAGGAATTTCCACTTCCAGGTCATCTTTGTAGCGCTGCGACAAACAACCGGTGACATACAATTTATCTATCTTTCCTTTTTCTTTTTGCTTGGCGTAAGATAAAATAGTGTTGATGGATTCTTCCTTGGCTCTGTCTATAAACCCGCAGGTATTGACAATAATAATATTTGCATCTTTCTTTTCCGACTGATGTTCCACATCAAAATCATTGTGTTTTAACTGTGATACCAGCACTTCAGAATCTACTAAATTTTTGGAACAACCTAAAGTAATAACGTTGTATTTATCTTTTGTATGTGATTTTGTCTTCATTTGAGTATACGAAGGTACAAATTCAGATTTTACCGGACAATTAAATCAATACTGTTTCAGCCATTTCACGGTTTCGGCGGCATCCGCAATCGACCACGAATGCGGGTGTTTAAACTTTAGAATTTTTCGGAAGCCTTTATTCTGTGTCAGTACGATTTGAGCTCGTTTATTCCCATATTTTTGCAGTTCATTCACAAAACTGACATTATCCAGCACATTTAAATCATAGGCACTCCAGTGTTTTTCATTGATTGCCCAGTTGAAATCAGGTTCACAATAAATTTTTACAGGCATGGTAGAAAATAACTGAACTCCGAATTTATTTTTATCATCGAAGCAATACGGAGATAGCTTGACATAATTATAATAGGCTGTATTCAAATCTCCTCTGAAAAAAAGACGCATTTCCCCCAACATGAGTTTGTATAATGGCTTATTCGTGGTAAAAGAAGTGGTATCGTTTAGCCAGTTATCATACACCTTATACAAACGTACAAAATCTAACGGCGGGTCTATGGCAAACACTGCTCTTGGCTTGGGAATAATGTCATATACATTGCAATGTTGTACGTATTTGATAACGCCGGAACCTCCCGTGGAAAATCCTCCGAGGTAATAGGCATCGTTGGGAATATTATTTTTAAAAAGCAAGATTGGAATAATACTATCCAGATACTGCTGCGCATTTCCGTCTATTGGAAAAGACGTACTTCCTTCATTATTGCATAAAATAGCCGTAAGAATACCGTTAGCGGCTGCAATTTTCGGAATATCTGTTTCTATTTCCGTCATTTGCGGTGATTCGCCCATACCGGGCAGCAATACCAGTAATCTGTGAGCCGGACCGTTCGGACGATACATGATGGCATAATTCTTCGTACTGTCCTCTTTGTCAAAATACTCTATCGTCCTGAAATAGGGTGCAGACTTTTGTGCAAACAATATGGTTTGTATAAAAAGAAACAGTATGAAGATGGATTTTTTCAATATCATTTACTTCCGCAAATATTATATTTTAAATCCAATTCTTCGCCGTTCTTGTTGCTCAATTTCTAATTTCTTTTCTGTCATTAGATAGTTTAATACTTCGTTCACATCATCAAATTGTTTATCGTGTTCCAGCAATTTCTCTGCCAGTTCTTTATAATCCAAGGCATATTGGCGCATCTTTACAAAGGTGCGCATAATGGCAATATTTACATCTATAGCTTTTTTGCTGTTTAATACACTGCTTAACATGGCAACTCCTTGTTCTGTAAAGGCATATGGCAGGTATCTTCTGCCGCCGTAACTTGAGGTTTCAAATTGCAACCTCAAGTTATCAAATTCATCTTTTGTAAGCTGAAACATAAAATCTTCAGGGAATCTGCTGATATTGCGTTTTACAGCCAAATTTAAATTTTTTGTCAATACTTCATATAATACTGCCAAATCGTAATCCAGTATTACTTTTATACCTCTTATCGTGTGAATTCTGCGGTGAATGAGTTCTAATTCCATTTTACGTCATTTACCTATTGAGAGACAAAAGCGGTACAAATTCCATAAAATTTGTAAAAAAAAACTTGAGGTGCCAGATTGGCACCTCAAGTTTACATATTTCCTATTAGGTTGTAATTTGCAACCTCAAGATTATTCAAACAAAGTCTCAATAAATGCCTGGCAGTTGAAGACTTGTAATTGTTCTATCTTTTCGCCTAATCCTATGTATTTGATAGGAATCTTGAATTCATCGGCAATGCTTAAAACCACACCGCCTTTGGCCGTACCATCAAGTTTGGTTAAAGCTAATGCTGTCACTTGAGTAGCAGCAGAAAAATGCTTGGCTTGTTCCAACGCATTTTGACCTGTAGAAGCATCCAGCACCAGTAAGACTTCATGCGGTGCATCCGGAATTACTTTAGACATTACCTTTTTTATCTTAGATAATTCATCCATCAGTCCCTGCTTGTTGTGCAAACGACCGGCTGTATCTAAAATTACAACATCCACGCCTTTTGCCACACCGCTTTGTACAGTGTCAAAAGCAACTGCAGCCGGGTCACTGCCCATAGCTTGTTTTACGATTTGTACCCCAACGCGTTCACTCCAAAGGTTTAATTGCTCCACCGCAGCAGCGCGGAAAGTATCTCCAGCGCCCAGCAACACTTCTTTGCCGGCTTTTTTTAACTGATACGCTAATTTTCCGATCGTGGTGGTTTTGCCAACGCCATTTACGCCCACCACCATAATAACATATGGTTTTTTATCTGTTTTGGGTATAAAATCCAGTAAATCTTTGGTGTTGTTTTCTGCCAGTATATTGCCAATCTCATCTTTCAATATCTGGTTTAATTCATTTGTATTGAGATACTTATCTTTTGAAACACGCGCTTCCAGACGATCAATAATCTTAATTGTAGTAGACAAACCTACGTCTGAAGAAATCAGAATTTCCTCCAGTTCATCCAGAAAGCCAATATCTACCGTAGATTTTCCGGCAACAGCTTTTGATATTTTGGAAAAAAAGCCTTGTTTCGTCTTATCCAGACTTTCCGTCAGCTGCTTCTCTTCTACCTGCAGTTCTTCCGCTGATTTGGTTTTACCGAATATTTTATCAAAAATGCCCACGTTATCTAAATTATTGAATTAAAAAATTGTCGAATTTAAGAATTTATAAAGTATAAATTCAATGCAATATAAACAAAAAAGCCTCTCAAAATAGAGAAGCTATATATTTAGTTGAATTTCATTCAATTACATACTTTTTACAGTGTCCTGTAACAAGTCTTTGTGTACTACTTTTTCACGAGTAGAATATGCACCTGATTTATCAGAACGAACGAATTTGATGATTTTCACCATATTTTTGGATTCACCAACATTCTTACCTCTGTCTACTTTCGCGTTTTTGGATACTTTTGCCATGACTTATTATTTAATTTCTTTGTGAACAGTTACTTTTTTCATAATCGGATTGAATTTTTTCAATTCGATTCTTTCAGGTGTGTTTTTTCTGTTTTTAGTAGTAATGTAACGGGAAACACCAGCTAAACCGGATGTTTTGTGTTCAGTACATTCTAATATTACCTGAATTCTATTGCCTTTCTTCTGTGCCATTTTTTCTGAATTTTAGAAACCTAATTGAATTTCACCTTTTTTCTGTAATTCTTTTAAGTACGTGTAAATACCTTTTTTGTTGATCGTTCTGATAGCT
>JADLAJ010000347.1 GCA_020848255.1 Chitinophagales bacterium | reverse complement strand
TTCATCGTTTTTTCTGTTTGTGCAGGATTAAAATTTTGCCAAATATTGATACTTAAATCTGCTATGTACCATTTGCCTTTATCTTGCTGGACTGACAAACGGCTTGATTTTGTTTTGTCTTTATTCCACCATTCAATAGTTTGTACCGTTTTTTCTTTCACATCAATTGTTGGGCAATATTGTTTATTATATGTGCTGAAATCATTTTGTACAGCCATTTTCATTTTAGTTAATAAATCAGCCGCATAAGCATTTAAGAATCCTGCACCATTTTTTTGACTTGGATGTATCAACAATAAAAACATCTTCTCGGATTTTCCAGCATTGCCTTCTACTAATAAATTATTTAACCATACAGCAACATCCTGAATATTATTAAAAGCAGGAATGTCAACATCGGGTAATTGCTGAAAATTGCGTTCCGTTTGTTGCAGGCTATTTTTTTCGAGAATTGTTTTCTGATTTGCATATGGCTTAGTACCAAACACTTGTTTTTTACGGCTATCGTTTGCTGCATTTGGAGTGATACAGCTTGCCTGGTGCCAGCTACTGTTCACATCCTTTCTGTACAATCTCAATTCAAATGGCTCGCTTATTTGTTCTAAGACGGTATTGGATTTTTTATACCAATAGACATAATCTGCTTTCACAGATACGGAAAGCAGCGTATGCCAGGTAGCATCTTTTGTATCAATGCTGACAGACTCAACTTCTGTAATAATATTGGCTCTGCCACCTAAAGCAAGATCCGGCAAGGCGTAGATTTGTTTTTTGATTTCTGCTTCGTTGGGTGTTTTCAAACCAATGTATTCGCCGGATGCCGTATTGTATTTTTTAAAATGACAGACACCCCCGTTCACCGTATAGACGGCTGCCCCTTTCATTAAACGAGTAACGCCCTGCATTTCTGTTTTCAGAACAGCATTTACGGGAATTCGAAAATAATTCACCCATGCACCATCCTCATATTCCTTGACCGTTTTACCGGCACCAGTAATCGTGACCTGAATGCAATTCTGTCCCAGTTCACTTTTTACATTTGCTTGAATGGTAGCATTGGATGGCTTAGCTTTCAGCAGGCAGATCTGCAGCATCAGTATGGCATATAGTATCTTTCTCATCTCGTTTATTTTCAAAACCGACCAGATGTTTCAGGCATTTACTATGCTTTTCGGTGGCATAAAAACCTGCCGTTTACATCGGGTGATTTAGAATATAAAGATGAAAAACCTATACTTTTATCCGCTTACCCATTGGGGTGATTTTGAAAGGATACTATGTGGTCATGAATTGTCTCAGTTTCACAAGCGTAGTAGCTCTGGATATCGTATCCAGTTTGAGGTAAACGTTATTGATGTGCTTTTTAACTGTATTGCCTGAAATAAATAAGGCTTCCGCAATCTGTTTATTTGTCTTGCCTTCATAAATCAATTTCACCAGATCAAACTCCCTGTCGGAAATCTTATCCTGCAGCCGGGCATTCAATTTAAGCAGATTCAATTCGGGGAAATGGCGTTGTTGCTTTTGGGTATGATTATAGTACGCAATTTCGATAGAACTGCTTAACCCCGCTTCATTAAACGGTTTTACGATATATCCGGAAGGTTCCGTCCGTTTGGCCTTTTCCAATGTATTCCTATCGGAATATGAAGTGATGTAGATAAACGGAATCTGGTAGAGGGATTGAATATTTTCTGCAATTTCTATACCATCCATCTTATTATTCAGGTTAATATCCAGCAATACCATATCCGGCAGATTATTCCTTAATTCTTCCAGTGCATCTTCTTTGTTGTATGCAATATTGGTGACCTGAAATTCATTCTTTTGGAGAATTTCCGCAATATCTTCTGCTATCAGAGGTTCGTCTTCCACTATTAATATTTTCATCTCTGTCGTTTATTATTTAAAACCGCGCTATTATATTACACAAGACAATCTTTATCATTTTCAAACAGTTTTCTGTATCGGAATTTCAATATCCACCTTTGTTCCGTCTTCTGAGTAGATATTGATCCTGCCATTCAGTTTTTTCAGAAATGCGTGAATCATCTTATGTCCGAAAGTTTTCTTCTGTTCATTCATGAAATTCTCTGGCAAGCCTATACCGTTATCATACACAGACAATTTGATCTGGCCGTTCATCTCCTTAAAGATTACTTTAATCATCCCGTTAGCCTGATTGGGAAATGCATATTTCAGGCAATTGGTTATCAGTTCATTTAAAATCAATCCGATCGGGATAATGGAATCTACATCCAGTTTCAACGCGTCTATATCTGTAATCAGTCTTATCTTATCCGGGTTGATGGTATAGGACTGATAAAGATTATCCACTAATTTCTGAACATACTCTTTAATTTCGATGGTGGACAGATCCTCCTCACCGTATAAGCTCTGGTGAATCAGGCTCATACTGTGTACACGGTTTCTGCTGTCATTTACCGCTTCCAGCGCTGTCTCATCCTTAATATAATTTGATTGCAGACTGAGCAGACTGGACACCATTTGCAGATTGTTTTTTACGCGGTGATGAATTTCGCGCATTAAGAATTCCTTTTCCTGCAATGCCTTTTCTATCAGCCTGTTCTTTTCGTTCAGCAATTCATTTTTCTTCTTATTGGTGGAGAAAGCTCTATAGGCAAGCACAGCAAAACCGAGAAGCAACAACGACAACACAATCAGATAATTCCGCTCTTTCTTTCGCCTTGTCGATTCGTTATTCGCCACCAGTTTTTCCGCATTCAGCTGCAAGATCTTTTTTTCTTTTTCTCCGGATTCATACACCGCAGATAATTCATTCATCTGCCTGTTGTTCTCTTCATTAAACATGCTATCGCTTAAAGTCCTGCTTTTTTCAAACTGTTCATATGCCACCTTATAATCCCCCAGAAGATAGTGTGTTTTGGCTATTTTTCGGTAGAACAGTTCCATCGGTTCTTTTCTTTGTTTGGATATCGCCAGCTCCAGTCCTTTTTCAAAATAGTGGAGTGCATTTTTATATTGCCTTTCCTGAATGTATAAATCGCCGTATGTTTCATAAATGGTTTTCAATACATTGGAATTGTTTTCTTCAGACGCGCTTTTTTCAATACGTTTTAAAATCACCAGCGCTTCCGCCGGTCTGTTCATCATAACAAGCGCAACCGCCATATTGCTTTCCGACGCAATCATATCAGATTTATCATTGTTCTTTTGCGCCAGTACATATGCCTTCTGCGCATAATAATAATTGCTGTCCGATTTGCCGCTGCTTTGAAAGGCACTTCCGATATTGATATAGGCATCTATCATGCCCTGTTCATCATTGATTTCCTGTTTTATCTTCAGCGAATTCTGGTAATAGTAAATCGCTTTGGGATAGTCTTTTTTTGCCCGGTAAACCAATCCCAGATTATTATAAGAAACAGATATGTACTTTTTGTCACCGATTTTCTGCCTCAATTCCAAAGCATATAAATGATTTCGAAGTGCCAGTTCGTAATTTCCACGATAGTAATAGGCGATTGCAATATCATTTATCACGCTGGCCTGTTTATCATACTGATTTTCTTTTTTAAATAGCGACAAGGCTGTTTGCAGGTAATAGAGACAAGAATCCAAATTCCCTTTGTAGTCATAGGCAATTCCCAGAGATTTACAAGCAAGTCCCTTCTTCGTATTGTCTTTCAGTTTGCGGGAAACGTCATAGGCTAACTGTCCGAAATAAATGGAGGTATCCGGGTTCGTTTCCCAATGGTATCTGGAGAGGCTGTGATAGCACTCAAAACGAACCGTATCTTCTCTTGTCTTCTTCAGAATATGCAGCAAGGAATCCGTTTCACTTTGCTGTGCGTTTGTACAGCAAGCAACTAACAGCAGTAAGAATAAAAATTGATAGCGCATATTCCTGTAAAGATTAAAATACCATGTATCCGGCATCTTGCAAAAGAAGACCAAATAACAAGAAATCTTATTACCCAAAGAGGTAGTTTTATCTTTCATTGCACACACACAGCTTTGCTGTAAAAATGTATGGTATTCAATAACGGATAACAACCTATACTAAGATAAGAATAATTTATGATGACATCCTTCATTTTTACCCTACCGGCACACCATCTATTGTACTGCAATTTGGCTATTTTCAATCTGTATGGCCTTTGAATCAATTTATTATTCAATAAAGCTTATGAAAGAGCCCTGAGCAAGGGACTCTGTAATGTAGGAAAATATAAAGACCGAACGTGATGTTCGGTCTTTTCATATTCTATTCTCCTGCCACGAACATCGTGGCAGGAGATTAATCTACAAACAACTCGCCTTTATCGGCTTTGTCCTGCAATAGTTTTGGAACAGAAAAACGTTCGCCGTATTTGGCTTCCAGTTCTTTAGAACGTTCAATCAGTTTCTTCAAGCCGTAGCCGTTGATGAACTGTAAAGTACCGCCGTTGAACGGAGAGAAACCCCAGCCAAAGATGGAACCGATGTTGGCATCCGCTACCGAACGCAACACACCTTCCTCCACGCAACGCACGGTATCAAATGCTTGTACAATCAGCATACGGTCTATCATTTCCTGTTGTGACAATGGTGTGGTTTGCGGGAACATGTTTGTCAACTCAGGCCACAAAAATTTCGTGCCGCCCTGCGGGTATTCGTAGAAACCTGCACCCGCTGCTTTGCCCGGTCTGTTGACTGCGAGTAATTTTTCGCACACGGCAAATCCCGGATGTTGAGGTACTGTTTTTCCTTCTGCCGCCAAATCTTTTTCCGTTTGTTTGCGGATATGATCCATTAGTTTCATGCTCACTTCGTCCGTTAAGGCGAGTGGTCCGACAGGCATACCTGCTTTCATCCCTGCATTTTCAATAGATTTCGGATGTTGACCTTCGCCTAACATCGCGATGCCTTCCATTACATAAGTTGAGAAAACTCTTGATGTATAGAAACCACGTGAATCATTTACCACAATCGGCGTTTTCTTAATTTGCAAAACATAGTCAAACGCTTTTGCCAGGGTAGCATCGTCTGTTTCGGCACCGCAGATAATTTCTACCAATGGCATTTTATCTACCGGAGAAAAGAAATGCAAACCGATGAATTGTTTTGGTCGTGCAGATGCCTGCGCCAAACCTGTAATCGGCAAGGTGGATGTATTAGACGCGAAAGTTCCTTCTGCTAACATTACACTTTCTACTTCCTGTGTTACTTTTGCTTTTAATGCGCGATCTTCAAACACCGCTTCAATAATTAAATCGCATCCTTCCATATCCGCAGCGCTGTCTGTTGCTTTTATTTTAGACAACACTTCTTCCATTTTATCTTTGGTCATTTTTCCTTTGGAAACGCGTTTTTTCAGCAAGCCTTCTGAATAGGCTTTTCCTTTTTCCGCCGCTTCCACACTTACGTCTTTCAATACAACTTCCATACCTGAAATCGCGGAAACATAGGCGATACCGGCACCCATCATACCGGCACCCAGCACGCCCACTTTTTTCGTGGTATATTTATCAAAACCTTTTGGTCGTGAACCACCTGCATTGATGGCATTTAAGTTGTACCAGAAAGCAGTAATCATATTTTTAGAAACCTGTCCTACTGCTAATGAAGTGAAGTAACGGGATTCAATTCTGCAAGCCGTTTCAAAGTCCACCACAGAGCCTTCTACCGCCGTGTTGATGATAGCTTCGACTGCAGGGTAATTGCCCCAGGTTTTTTTCTTGGTCATGGCCGGAACAATTGGAATCATGCTCGCCACTTTCGGGTTGCGCGCATCGCCGCCCGGGAATTTGAATGCTTTATCGTCCCATGGATTAATGGCTTTCGGATTCGCTTTGATCCATGCTTTCGCTTTGGCAATCATGTCTTCTGCTGTTTCCGCAATCTCGTTGATAAGGCCGTTCGATACCGCTTCTTTTACTTTTAAACGTTTGCCTTCCGTCAGTAAAGGCAAGGCTGGTTGCAAACCAATCATACGGGTTAAACGCACAATGCCGCCGCCGCCCGGCAATAAGCCTAAGCCCACTTCCGGTAAACCGAATTGCGCTTTCGGATTGTTGAGCGCTACGCGGTAGTGGCACGCCAACGCGATTTCCAGACCGCCGCCCAATGCCGCACCGTTGAGTGCTGCAACGACTGGTTTTCCTAAAGTTTCCAGTCGGCGCAATTGTTTTTTAAGGCCTTCACACATGTCAAAAATTAACTGTGCATCGGTTTGTTTGAAGAGGTTGTCGATATCTGCACCGGCGAAGAAGGTAGACTTTGCAGAGGTTAAAACCACACCTGCAATTTCCGCTTTTTCTTTTTCGAGACGGTCAATGGTATCGAGCCAAAGCTTACCGAATTCTTCGTTGATGACATTGGCACTTCTGCTCTGCATATCCATCGTTACGGTGACGATGTTGTCTTGATCTTTTTCGTATTTAAACATTAAAGTTAATTTAGTAATTAAAAAATTTAGTAATGAAATAATGGCTTTTGATTTCTAAATTCATTATTTCATTGTTTTATTATTTCATTTGTTCATTTACACTCTTTCTACAATCGTTGCAATTCCCATTCCGCCGCCAACACAAAGTGTTGCCAAACCTGTAGATTTTCCGGTACGTTCCAGTTCATCTACTAAGGTTCCTAAAATCATCGCACCTGTAGCTCCAAGTGGATGTCCTAAGGCAATCGCACCGCCGTTTACATTCAGTTTTTCATCCGGCACATTTAAGTCGCGTTGTAAGCGCAATACAGCAGATGCAAATGCTTCATTCATCTCCACCAAATCAATATCATTGATGGTCATGCCTGCTTTTTGCAAAGCAATTTTAGAAGCCGGGCCAGGACCTGTTAACATAATAGTTGGTTCTGTAGAAGTAACGGCCACTGAACGGATAATCGCTCTTGGTTTTAATCCTAACTTTTCTCCTATTTCTTTAGA
>JADLAJ010000346.1 GCA_020848255.1 Chitinophagales bacterium | reverse complement strand
TGTAACCATGCTGATAAAGCATGTCTTTCACCATTTTATAGTTTTGAAACCGGCTGTAAGCATCCATCTGCGACGTAATGGTAATTGAGAAAAAGAACATTGTAAGCAAACTATAGATAATCTGCTTTATACCAGTTGCACTTTGAAGTGATTCAAAACAATTCAGAAACAGAACAAATACAAAAATACTGAAAGCATGCAGGATATAGCCTGTTTTAAAGTAGGTTACGCATTGCATATAAAAAATATACAATCCGGATATTTCCTTTGACAAAGCTTCTCTGTACAGCATAATAACAAAGATATGTTTTATTTTAAAAACTCAAATCAAACAGTAATAAATGAACAACCGGTGGATTTGAGTTAATACTCAATACCTTTTATAACTTGGTTTTATATTAAAAAATTGAAAAAGGCTATCCTATGTAACCGGATAGCCTTTTACTAAAAATTTAAAGAATACTTATTTTTTTCCTTTTCCGAATATAATTCCGACAGTAAAATACATTCCTGCCATTTTCGAATCAGGAGCGCCTTCACCGGCAAAAGTTTGCGATAATCCATGGGCATATCCAAGGTCGGCGGTCAGGAAAAGAAAATCAACACCAACACCGCCTTGCAGGAAGAATGTGCCATTTTTATAATCTTCTTTCACATTTATTTTCGACTCTTTTTCCTTAGCGCTCAGCAGGAAATCGTAGGACGGTCCGGCATTAATCCGGAGCTTAAGTTGGCCTGCATCAATCAGGTTAAATGCTGCCAACGCTTTAATTTTTAGGCTTTTATAAACAACTTCACCGGTCTCTACTTCGGCATCAGTTGATTGGAAAGCAGTTATAGAATTTATATGATGCACACCAGGCTGTATCTGAAACCTTTCGCCGAATCGCAGATCTGCTCCAAGGTTCATACCTATTTTACCATCGAATGTAACGCCTGAAGGCGGATTTTTGAGTGATAAGGTTGTAATTCCGATTTGCGGATTAAATTGTACCTGCGCAATAAGTTGTACTGCAGCAAAAATAGCTAATGAAAGTGTAATTAGTTTTTTCATAATTAAATTGTTTTTTTTGCTCCTACTCTGTATTAAGACTTTTCGGATGCCGCCTGGAAAAATCCAAAATTTTAGGTAAATGAAAAGGATGTGAAGAGTAAAATGTACTGTTTAGTTTTTGGGAAAAACAAACCAATAAATAGCGTTCATTTTTGTTTAATTACTGAGTCTAAAATTAAAACAAATAAATAGGATAGTAAGTTTTTTTCTTTGGAATAATACAATGAAACCGTGTTACACTTAACGCTTCCCTCATGCTACTCAATCCAGGATTCGCATTCACCCCAAAAAAATAATTATCAAATTTCCCCCGAAATAATTTGCACAAACCGAAAATTTACTACTTTTAACCCGTTATCGCGTTCGCATTTACTTGTATTGTTGTTTAGTAGCCTATTTACCTGTTCATATTCGCGTTTTTATTTATACACGATTACGATACAGCCAATAAACGGAACAAATGTTTCCCGCACGTTACAAAACCTTCATTTACAAATTTAGCAAACCGCTTGCAACAGCATCAGGATTTTGAATGATTTTACCAATAACATTATCAGCATTGAAGTTTAAAGATTAACGATAACTAATTACTTGCATACCAGCATACTGTATTATAAACCCAACTTTTTAAATACGCATCTATTACCGGATAAGGCTTACCGGCATAATACAAAAACACATCAAACATCATACGGATGCTGTATGGCTGGTAGCCACAGTTCTTTGACATACCGCAATATTACCCTTACAAAATCAGGATTAAACCTCGAAATGCTTAGATACTCCCTTGCAGTGCCAAGGTGTCAGATTACAGTATCTGGATGCTCCCTTACAGTGCTTAGATGTTCCCTTACAGTGCCAAGGTGTCAGCTTGCAGTGCCCGGATGCTCCCTTACATTGGCTGGAAGCCATCTTGCATTGGCTGGAAGCACTTTTACATTGGCTGGAAGTTCCCTTACATTGGCTGGAAGCTGCTTTACAATGGGTGGAAGGTCGCTGACATTGGAAAAATAAAGACCCAAGTCCCAAATTCCAAGATCCAAATTCCAAGGCTCTAAATCGTAAATCGTACTTCTAATAACGTGCTTCGCACCTCCCAAAATCCAAGTCTCAAAATCCAAATTCCTCCCCACATGGCGCAATGTTGTTTAGATAGCGATATTAAGAAAAGAAGGAAAGAAATTGACATATTTTGTACCCACCCCAGCCCTCCCTTGAAAAAAGGGAGGGAGTAGTTCACAACAAAAAGATTGGCAGTGGAGAAAGGTAAAGCTTTGTTAGCAAGTCCTCCCCCTTTTTTCAAGGGGGAGACAGAGGGGGTACAGATGGAATAAAAGAATACGCTAATGTGAACATTAAAGATGAATACTTAACTAAACGACATTGCCCCATGGCGAGACAAATTCCAAGGCTCTAAATAGTAAATCGTACTTCTAAAATCATAATTCGCAAACCGTGAATTT
>JADLAJ010000345.1 GCA_020848255.1 Chitinophagales bacterium | reverse complement strand
TTACCACTTCAGATGAAACGAAGAAAGAAGTATAGGCATTTCCTTTGCCGTCAAATTCTGTATGCAAAGGTCCTAAGCCCGGTTTTTGAACTTCACCGTATAAAGCAGACTCATATTTTACCACAGGAATACCGTCAAAATCTCCAACAAAATCTTTCGCTGCAATTGCTTTCATTAATTTATCGAAACTAAATACAGGAATCAGTGCGGCTAATTTACCGCTGCCTACAATGTATTCACCTGTCGGGTCAACATCGCAACCATGCGGTGATTTTGGACAAGGTATGAAATAACAAATGTCTTTTAATTCTTTAGCACTTAACACGGTAACCTCTGTTTTGATTTCTGAAGTAGCACTGTGTGTTTTATCGCTATACGTGTTGTGCGCATATTTTACAGGAACTTTCTTTCCTTTTCCTGCTTTTAAATATTCTTCCGCTTTTTTCCAGTTCACCGCCATGATGAAGTCCTTATCTTTTTGAGATGCATTCACTTCTAACAGCGTATTTGCCTGCTCTGTATTGTAACAAGAGAAGAAAAACCATCCGTGTGATTTGCCTTTTCCGGCATGGCTTAAGTCGAAGTTTACACCAGGGCATTCTATCTGAAAGGCGATATCCATTTTACCATCTTCTTTTCCGACACTGATAAAACTCAGATATCCTTTGAAGTTTTGTTTGTAGGTGTTAATAGGAACATCACCGTTTGCGTTATCAGACGGCACACTGAAACGAGTTCCGGCAACCACATACTCCGTGTTTTCAGTGATGAAGGGAGAAGAGTGATTACCCGCACTGTTTGGCAATTCAATAATCTCTGCCGTACGGAACGTTTTTAAATCAATACGTGCAACACGTGGTGTATTGTTGGCATTTCCGAAAATCCAGCGACCATCAATTTCACCATTCGTTTGTGATAATTCTGTATGATGTAAATCATCCCATGGAACAAAGCCATGTGAGGTGTTCAGCATCGGTTTGGTTTCTTCACTGAATCCCCATCCTTTTTCTGGATCTACAGAGAATACAGGAATTACTCTTAATAAACGCCCACTGGGTAAACCATAAACACTCATCTGTCCGCTGAAGCCGCCGCTTACAAAATTGTAGAAAGCGTCATATTTTCCCGGTGCCACATAGGTTTTAGCAGCAGCATCTGCACTTACGGCATTTCCTAAGTTCTTAGGCTTGCAGGCACTCATAGCAAACACGATGGTTATGCTTAACAATGCAATTAATTTAAAATTTTTCATTTTGATTAGATTTTAGTTGAGAATTATTTTACACCATCGTTTTTACGCATGAATTCAAGCAGGTGTCTTGCATCATCATCAGACAGACTTTGGTTCGGCATTCTAACTAAACAAATCTCGAGTTGTGCCTGTGCTGCCGGATCTTTGTTAATCATTTCATCCGTGTTAGTAATGAAATTCATGATCCATTCAGGGGTGCGACGTGTGGTTACGCCTTTCCATCCCGGTCCCACCAGTTTTTCATCAGTTGTTTTATGACAGGATGAACATTTAACACCATACACTTTTTCACCCGAAGCTGCCATCGCTGCATCCAATGTTGCACCAACGTCTACTTTTGTAAATTTACCTTCGCCTCTTTTAGGGTCATAAGATGGATTGCCATTCTCCGTTGTTGCAGATGGTGTTTCTGTTGTTTCTTCCTTGGAGCTAAAGTCATCTTTAGTAGGAGTAGAATTACAGCCGGCAAAAATTGCCGTTAAAGAACAAATGCTTAGAATAATTAATAACTTTTTCATTTTGCTTGATTTTATACCACAAGGTTAGACAGAACTCAAATAAAGATTTATGACTGCAGTCATAAACGCAATATTTGCATTCTTTTTCAAGGATTTTAAACGCAGCTTAGATTTAAACATGATATAAATCATATTTTTAAATACAGAATATTCCGTGCATCTTATCTTTTTTTGAAGTAACTTACATTACAGAATTTATTAATGTATGATGATAAGTGAAGATGTGTTATTGGCAAGAGGTGCTATATATAAAAAAATAAAGAAAGGAAACTTCGTTTTTACAGAAGGCGCCAAGTGTAATTTCTATTTTCAGTTGGTGGAAGGCAAAGTAAGCTGGATAAATTACGATACAGAAGGTAAGGCATTCATTCAATCGATTATTCAGCCGGGTGAGTGTTTTGGAGAATTACCTTTGTTTGATGATGAGCCATATGCCGCTAATTCAATTGCAGAAACGGATTCTGTGGTGATACAATTGCCCAAAACAACGTTTCATCAATTACTGAAAGAAAGACAAGATATATTAATGGCATTCACTAAACTGTTGGCACAGCGTGTTCGCTATAAGTTTCTTGTACTAAAAGAATTTGCAAGCCATGATCCGGAACAGCAAATTATTACGCTGCTGAATTTTTACCGAGAGAAATATCACACAGTTTCTGCAGAACCGTTTAAGGTGAATTTTACAAGACAACAAATTGCGGGTATGACAGGACTGAGAGTAGAGACGGTTATCAGGGCAATTAAAAAACTGAGTGAGAAAGGGAAGTTATCTATTAACAGAGGAAAAGTCTTTATGCTAAAAGGTGACTCTGGTCATAAAAAGTTTGTCTTGTAAGCGTTTATTTTGCATTGTTTACAGTCAATTTGCAAAATGAATATTTCTCTCAGCCGGTATTTAAAAATATCTTTTTTCAATTTATTATTGGTTGCTTTAGTTGGCGTGGTGATGCGGTATAAAATTTTATATTCACTTCCATTTGTCGATCAGAAACATTTATTACACGGACATTCGCATTTTGCTTTTGCCGGCTGGATTACACAGACATTGATGGTGCTGCTGGTGGCTTATCTTTCCAAAGAGACACAGAAAGATGAATTTATCGCGTATAAGAATTTATTACTGGCAAATCTATTTACAGCCTACGGAATGCTTATTGCATTTCCGATACAAGGGTACGGGCTGGTTTCCATAATTTTCTCTACGTTATCTGTTTTAATTTCATATCTCTTTGCTTTTAAATTCTGGAAGGATTTAAATAAGTTAAGCAATCAATCTGTAACGCATTACTGGTTTAAGGCAGGATTGCTATTAAGTGTATTTTCATCTGCAGGAACTTTCGGACTGGCTTACATGATGGCAAATAAAATCATCCATCAAAACTGGTATCTGGCTGCAGTTTATTTTTATCTGCACTTTCAATACAACGGATGGTTTTTCTTTACCTGCATAGGATTGTTTTATGCGATTCTGCCATCGCAAATCATCACCGAAATAGAATTTAGAAAAACATTTTGGTTGTTTGCTTTAGCAAGTGTACCGGCATATTTTTTGTCCACGTTATGGATGTCATTACCGATATGGGTTTATGTATTGGTAGTAGTGGCCGGTTGTTTGCAACTCATTGCCTGGGCTATTTTTGTGAGATCAATTTTTAAGCACCGGCAAATAATATCGGAAAAACTAAGCAGAGAGAGTAAATGGTTGCTGAGCTTATGTGCTTTTGCTTTAACGATAAAATTATCATTGCAACTGGGTTCTACCATTCCGTCTTTAAGCCAACTGGCATTCGGGTTCCGCTCTATCGTTATTGCGTATTTGCATCTGGTGCTGTTGGGTGTCATTACCATGTTTCTACTCGGCTATATTTTTTCTTTAAATGCTTTCTCTGTTAAAAAAACGACAGTGTGCGGAGTTATTATTTTTGCTACCGGTATATTTCTGAATGAATTAGTATTGATGCTGCAGGGAATTGCTTCTTTCAGTTATACTATTATTCCGTACACCAATGAACTATTACTATGCATGGCATTGCTAATGTTTTCCGGAATATTAATATTGCTGCTTTCTCAGTTAAAAAAATAAAAGAGAAAAGGCTTGCAAACTGCAAGCCTTTTCTCTTTTTAATAACTGAAAATTATACAGTAGTGTCTTCTGTTTCTGCACCCGGTGCGTTACTCTTTACACTTGAAATTCCATTTTCTCTTCCAGCTTCACTTTCGTAAAGTTCGCTGGTACCGATTACCTGTCCGTTGCCGGCTTTCAGGTTGAAATATGGTTTTCCGTTAGAGGATTCTTTTCTGTCGTATCTGCCATCATCTTCTGCATTTGCTTTCACCGAGTTGATGCCGTTTAATGCTGCCGGTTTGGTCGTATACGCTTCGCTTTTTAAAATGGTTTGTCCATTGCCCGCTACTAAATTGAGGTAGAATTGTCCGTCTTTTTGTGTTTTAATTACAAACTTGCCCATAATATTTATTTTTTAGTTTATTTAAAGATAAAAGAAAGAATTGTTTAGTTGCATATAAGAAAAAGAAATTTTATTAACCATATTCACCGGCGTTTACATCTTTTACATTTCCAAATCCAATCACATCATCCACCACATCATCATCACTTAATTCAGAAGCTCTTTTTATGGTTTTAGGACCGTATTTATCCTTGATGCCGTAAACTGTTTTTCTAAGTTTGTTTGTTTTTATGTGGGAGTTGTCGAAGATGTTTAACTGCAGAATGTCCTCGTCAATAAAATCACCAATCACTACGCCGATACTGGTGGTATTATGATTAATAATTGCTTCCTGTAAATTATTTTTCTGCTCAAATACTTTTTGCCGTTCCAGCAATATATGATAGAGTTCCATGCCATCCTGAATCGGCTGTTCTGTACGGAAACCATCATCATAGGATGCTTT
>JADLAJ010000344.1 GCA_020848255.1 Chitinophagales bacterium | reverse complement strand
TTTACCGATAGCATTTAAGCAACCAGAGCATGCTGTTTTAAAAAACGACGACTGATGATATTTTTTGTTCATTTTCAAATTAACTCATCTTCAAATTTTCAAATCAAACTTATTTCTTTTGTCTCGGATCTAAAGCATCGGTCAGTCCTTCGCCTATAAGGTTAAACAAGGTTACCGTCAAAAAGATGGCGATACCCGGGAAAATAGCCACCCACATCTGTGATTTGCTGCCTTGTGCTTTTGCCAGAATTTTGCCCCACGTTACCACTTCTGCAGGTACGCCAATTCCTAAAAACGACAAGCTCGATTCAATTAAGATAGCCGCTGCTATACCAAATGCCACTGTAATTAAAACAGGCGCAATGGCATTTGGAATGGCATGTTTAAATAAAATCCTCCATCTGGAATAACCTAACGCTTCTGATGCTTCT
The DNA here is from genome assembly GCA_020848255.1 of Chitinophagales bacterium. GTDB lineage: Bacteria > Bacteroidota > Bacteroidia > Chitinophagales > JADIYW01 > JADJSS01. The sequence continues at coordinate 11,276 of JADLAJ010000344.1, read as the reverse complement.
ATATATTCCAGACTTCTCACTTTCAGCAATTCCGCACGGATAAAACGTGCAATTTCCGTCCAGGACGTCAGCCCGATAATCACCATAATCAATACGATGCCCGGTTTCGAAATGGCAATCACTGCTATTATTAAAAATAAACGCGGAATCGATACTAATATTTCAATCATACGCTGTACAATAATATCGACAGGAATATTGACCTTGGTTTTGAAAAACGGGATTACTTTCAGAACAAAACCCAACAGATATCCTGCAAACAATGCTCCGATGAAAATGAGTAAACTCAGCAACAACTCGCCCAAGAATTTTATGATAGATTCACCGATGGCATCACTTAAGGTATAACTGCGTGTCATAAAGGCATAAAACCATCCGAGAAAAAAGAAGATAATACCCATAATTACACTTGCCCGTGAAATCTGAATTTTATTGTCTCCGAAAAATCCCGCTATAGCACCTAACAATATTCCAATAAAAGAGGCTATGGACATGGATATGATGCCGACGATAAAGGCAATGCGCGTACCGTGAATCAGGCCAGCCGTAATATCTCTGCCAATATCATCCGTTCCAAACCAATGTCTCCATCGGGTAGATGCTACGTTTTGTTTACCAAACGGAGAAACAAATCCGGAGTTAAAGAAATCCTGATTGGTAGTAGAATATGGAATCGGAGCACGCAGACATTTGTCAAATTTCGCGTCAATCCAGTTGATGTTTAATAAATCTTTCGGCCACTTTGCCAGTCCTAAACTCACTCCGTAATCCCTGAAAATAGGGAAATAGGTATTGCCTTTATATTCACAGTAAATTGGTTTTTCGTTGGCTATAAAATCAGCAAACAAGGCTATCATCGCCATAAAAATTATAATATACATAGAGTACAATGCGCGCTTGTTGCTGCTGAATTGTCTTTTTACGTACGACCAGTAATCCTGTTTTATTTCTTCTGCCATAGCTGCTGTTTCTCTTCTATTTTTTATTGTATGATATTCTCGGATCCACCACTGCATATAAAATATCTGCCACTAAATATCCCACCATCGTAAGGATGGCAGAAAACATAACGATGGTATAAATCATTGGATAATTTCTTGCAGAAATGGCCTCGATGGCCGTCTTTCCCATACCGGGAATAGAAAACTTATTTTCTATAATGATAGCACCACTGATGACCAGCGGAAATACATTTGCAAACAAAGTAATGATTGGCAACAGTGAATTTTTAAACGCATGTTTCCACAATACATTCTTTTCATCCAATCCTTTTGCACGTGCGGTTCTGATATAATCCTGAGAAAGCGTGTTAATCATAGCTCCGCGCATCTGACGGTAGAGAAATGCCAAACCACCGTACGTGAAACAAATCATCGGTAATATCAGGTGGTAAAATCTGGTCCAGAAAACGGTAATAAACCCGTCTGAATCTGCAACTTCTCCTACACCGTATGCCGGAAACCAGCTGAGGAAATCACCTCCACCTAAAAACATAATCAGCAAAGTGGCTACCCAGAATACAGGCAATGAATACAACATAAACAAGGTGGTAGACATAACTTTATCGCTGGTACTGTCTTTCTTTGCTGCTGCCTTAATTCCTAATGGAATCGCAATTAAATAGGTTAAAATAATTGAAACTATACTTAGCATTACCGTCCATCTCACAGCTTCCCAGATAACCTTTTTCACCGGACGCTGATCCTGATAGGAAATACCAAAATCACCTACCATAAATTTTGTTATCCATTGATGATACTGATTTTGTGTACCATACCAATGTACTGCCGGAATGTATTTTTTGTAAACGGTTGCTTTGCCTTTTACGCCTTTCTCATAATTACCTTCTACCGTTTGGAAGTTAGTCTTCACTTCAGATAAAGATGCCGACACGTTCAGATTGGTCTTTATAGCTGCAAAAGATGATTTAATGGCATTGTCATCAAAATTGATGTAGAGTTTCTGTATTTTTTCTTTGATATTGATAAGCGCATCTGCATTTGTTGAATCTTTCTGCACCTTGGCTACCTTAAATTCAAACTCTTTCAAAGAGTTATAATAGATTTGGATTTCATTCCAGTTGCCGTATTTGTCTATAAGTCGTTCTAAATTCTGACGATGAAATTTTTTAGGGATTTCATGCAGGTTTTGAGGCACTGCTTTATTGGTAAGGCTGAAATAGAAAATCGGTAAATTCAACCCTAATTGTTCTCTTTTGTCAATATAAGCCTTTTCCGATGCCTGTGCATTGGCGGACGAACCCATTTCACTGTTGGAATTCAGCATCTGCTCTACAGGATCACCCGGCACATTTACACTCAGGTAGAAAGTCACTAACGATATAACAAATAACGTCGGAATGAAAATAGCGATACGCTTTACTATATACTTTAACATGCTGTCCAAAAATACAATTTTAGTTGGTATTTTTATTCTACAAAAAACTAAAAATCCCGCAGAATCTGCGGGATTTTCTATTGTTTAAGGTTTTGAGGGCTAAACCTTGTTTTTTATTTTTCCTGACCTTCTACTTTGTAGCCTTTTTTTACTTTAAATGCTGCAAACCAAGCACCGGGGTATACCGGACCTGCTTTGGTATTTTCAAATCTGCTGTGAATACAGTTTCTGAAATTTTGATTAAATAAGAATACATATGGCACTTCATCGTGTGTAATTTGCTGCCACTCTTTATACAAAGCATTTCTTTTAGGAACATCTAATTCTGTTCTGATTTGATCAATTAAGGCATCTGTTTTAGCGGTACCGTAATTCATATAATTAGAACCTCCGTTAGCTGAAGATGTATGGAAAATTTGTTTCTCATCATCAGGGCGTGGTTGTTTTACCCAAGACTGGTAGAACAATTGACAATTATGTTTTTTTAATTCATCTAAATATAAACTCCAATCCAATGGTTTAATATTTAACGTAATGCCCGCCTGTTTAAATGTTTGCTGAATTAATAAACCAACTGTTTCTCTTAATGGGTTTCCTGCGTTGTAATTAAATGTGACTTCAAACTTAGTTTTCTGTCCGTCAATCGTTTTATCTAAAACACCATCGCCATCGCTGTCTGCCCAGCCTGCTTCTGTCAACAAGGCTTTTGCTTTCTCTACATCATATGGATAAGGTTTGATGTCATTATTGTAAGCGTCTTTTTTCATTGGCAAGATAGAACCAACTACCCGAACACCTTTTCCATATAATATTTTCTCGATGATTTGGTCTACATTCGTCAGGTAACATAAAGCCTGACGAACTTTTACATCACTCAGAATTTTGTCTTTATTATTAATACCAATTGCCTGATAAGACAACATTTGTGGTTCAGATTTTACAAAATTTTCTTTGAATTTCGGTGAATTATCTAATTCTATGTATTCTTTCACCGGTGTTACATAGATGAAGTCTAACTTTTCGTCTACCAATGCCGTTAATGCCGTATTAAAATCATTGATAGTTTCAAACACCAAACGTTTTGGATATGCCTCGAAATATTCATTTTCTTTATTGACTTTATCACCCCACCAGTTTGGCTTACGTTCCAAAATCAGACGTTGTCCTGTTTCAAAAGATACCAGACGGTAAGCACCGGAACCTTTTACAAGACTGGTATCACGGGCCACTTTTTCTGAATTAAAATTATCGGCAAATTCTTTAATGGAAGGGTCATTTGTTGCCTGTGCGTTTCCTGAAATCAAACTGGACAGCGTGTATTTACGCAAAGTTTGTTTCGGATCGTACACCGCTTCCGGCATAATTTTTATATCATAACCAACGCCATCTTCCATGCCAATGTATTTATTGCAAACCACGGTAAATTTTCTGTTGTTATCGGGATATGTTTTTAAATCCTTTATATAATCTACACCCGGTTTAACATTGTCATTGTTTACTTTTGGACAAAATGCCGTTTTAAAAGAAAAAAGAACATCGTCTACAGTAATAGGTGCGCCATTATCCCAGGCTGCCTCCGGACGCAGTTCAAAATCCATTTCTGCCAGATCTCCGTTTACTCTTACAACAGGTCTTGCCTTTGCCAGTACAGGAATAATTTCCATGGTCTGGTGGTCATATGCCAATAGCGTTTGAAAAAGATTCGGGATGATATATTCATTTGAATAAGCATCTGACGTGGTAATTGGATTTAATCCTTTTGCATCGGATAAACCGTGTATCACCACTTGATCTTTATATACTTTATTGGAACCGCCTTTGTTGCCTTTACAACCGGTTAGCGCTACTGAAAAAGCTGTAACAGCTAAAATAAAACTGACTTTTTTAAACATATGACTCTTATTTAGGTTACAAAAATAAGAGTTTTAAACGTTAAATTGCTACATATGAAAAAAGTTATCATTACAGGAGGCACAGGATTGGTAGGTCAGCGACTGACAACCTTGCTAAAACATAAAGGATTTGAAGTCAATATTTTATGCAGAAATCCAAAAAAATCAAATGAATTTAAATGGAATATAGAGGAAGGCTATGTCGATGAACGTGTTTTTGAACAAGCATCTGCCATCATACACCTCGCAGGTGCAGGCGTGGCCGATAAACGATGGACGGAGGCAAGAAAAAAGGAAATTATTGAAAGCCGCACTAAATCTGCCCGTTTATTATATCAGTATCTGTCTAAAGGTAAATACCCTGTAGCCTCATTTATTTCTGCATCTGCCGTGGGTTTTTATGGCGACAGAAAGAGCGAATTGCTGACGGAAGATTCATCAAACGGAAACGGCTTTCTGGCAGAAGTTTGTAAAGTATGGGAAGAAGAAGCAGGAAAATTCTCGACATTAAATATTGCGGTCAGTAAAGTTAGAATTGGTATTGTGCTCAGCAAAGACGGCGGAGCATTGCCAAAACTGGATTTCCCGATTAAGTTCGGAATTGGTGCTTATATCGGCGATGGCAAACAATTTGTTCCATGGATTCATATTGATGATTTATGCAACATCTTTATTCATTTGCTGGAAAAAAACCTGCACGATACCTTTAACGGCTGCGCACCGGATATCAAAACCAATAAAGAAATGAGTGAAACTATTGCAGAGGTGTTACATCGTCCGTTTATTCCGTTTCCTGCACCCGGATTTATTTTAAAAACAATGATGGGCGAAATGGCGAGTATGCTACTGATGAGTAACAATTGTTCTTCGCAAAAAATAATAAATACCGGATTTGCCTTTCAATATCCTACATTAAAAGAAGCTTTGCAGAATATTTATGAGAAATAAACATTGGTACATTGCCGATAATAAACAATTTGCTATATTCACGTAAATTACTCTGAAATGCGCAAGTTTATCTTTTTCTTCTTGATTTTATCCGCAGTTTCCTCTTTCCAGAGCTGCAACAGCAACAACAAAAAAGCCGGGGATACTTCCGGTTTTGAAACCGATGAAAAATTCCAGAAAGAGTTTCAGGAAAAACTGATACTGGTAGAAGATGGCGGAACGGTAGAATTTCCGGAAGGCAAATTTCTGCTTAAGAAAGCACTCTCGATTGAAGGAAAAAAGAATGTAACTATCAAAGGTGCAGGTGCGGGAAAAACCATCTTATCTTTTTTGGGTCAAACAGAAGGTGCGGAAGGCATTCTGGTAACCAATTGCCAGAATATCAATATTGAAAATTTTACCATTCAGGATGCTAAAGGGGATAACCTGAAACTGAAAGGCTGCGATGGCGTACATATTCATCATATGAATTCTACCTGGACAACAGGTGCAGATACTTCAAACGGCAACTATGGTTACTATCCGGTAGAGTGCAGAAATGTGCTGATGGAATATTGCGAAGTTTCCTATTGCGCGGATGCCGGTGTATATATCGGTCAATCTACCAATGTAACCATTCACCATTGCTTTGCACATCACAACGTTGCCGGTATCGAAATCGAAAACTGTATCAACTCGGATATTTACAAAAACAAAGCGGAAAATAATGCCGGCGGTATTTTAGTATTTGATTTGCCAAAATTATTTCAAGGCAATGGTAGAAATGCGAAAGTATGGGATAATGATTGTATCGAAAATAATTTCCAGAACTTCGGAAAACCGGGCAGCATTGTTGCATCTATTCCTCCGGGTTCCGGCATGATTATCATGGCTACAGATAGTGTAGATATTTTCAATAACAGAATCATCAACAATAAAACAATTGGAATTGCAACGGTAAGCTATTACATGACGGGCAAAAAACTCAACGACACTACTTACGGTCCATACTGCACTTCTATTTTTATACACGATAACAAGTTTGAAAGAAAACTAGCTGTGCCTGATTTATCTACTGACTTAGGAAAATTGTTAACCGCAACATTCAAAGGTTCACTGGATATTTTTGTAGATGGATCGGCCGACCCGAAAATCAGAGATAAAGACGGACAATTACCGGAAGGCAAAAAGATATGTATCAGAAACAACGGCGACGTGAAATTCGGTAACCTGAATGCATGGAAGACACATGGCCGTGAGGATATTATGAACTTCAAGGACAACGACATCAGCAAGTTTGATTGTTCCTACACGGGAATTAACGGCAATAATCAGAAGCCGGAAGAGGTAAAGTAATTTCTATAATCTATTAATGAAATCATGAAAAAAATTTCTGCCGTACTTGTTTTCATCTGCCTTAGCTGCTTACTTATTTTCAATCAGTGTAAGGTTTCAGATGGGAAGGTCACCGTTGATCTTAATGCAAAACCATTTGAAAAACTCTCCGATTATCATTTCTTCAAAGGAGCTCTTAAAGATTTAATTCCCAATGATAAAGTATTACCATATGAACTGATTACAGCCCTGTTTACAGACTACGCGCATAAATCCCGTTTTGTTTGGATGCCCGAAGGTACTTCTGCAAAATATTCCAAAGATGAAGTGGTGGATTTTCCATCAGGTGCAGTTCTTATAAAAAACTTTTATTATCCTCATGATTTCAGAGATGAAAGTAAGGGAAGAAAAATAATGGAAACACGTTTACTCATCAAACATGCTGATAAGTGGGATGCTCTTACGTATGTATGGAATGATGAGCAAACGGATGCCGAATTAACTATTGTTGGTGATACTAAAAAAGTAAGTTTCACCAACCTGCAAGGGGAAAAGTTAAACCTGGATTATTCCTACCCGAATAAAAACCAGTGCAAGAACTGTCACAACCTGAATAATGTACAGGTGCCTATTGGTCCGAAAGTACGTTATCTGAATAAAGATTTAAAATATGCGGACGGCACCAAAAATCAGTTGGAAAAATGGACAGAAGTTGGTTACTTAAGTGGTTATAAAAAAGAAGAAAATCTGACCAATAAAATCGCTGATGCCTTTGATGAAAAAAGCGCTACACTGGAAGAAAGAGCAAAATCATACTTAGAGGTAAACTGCGCCCATTGCCATCGCCGCGAAGGCAGCGCTAACACGACAGGCCTTTACTTAATGCTCAGCGATAAAAATCCCGAAAGCTGGGGTGTGATGAAAAGCCCTGTAGCTGCAGGCAGAGCGAGCGGAGATAATCTCTACGATGTCGTTCCCGGTAAACCCGACGAATCCATTCTCCTCTATCGCATGAGTGAAAATGACCCCGAAATACGCATGCCGGAATTGGGCAGAAGTGTACAGCATAAAGAAGCTGTGGAGCTTATCCGTCAATGGATTACAGCCATGAAATAATCTTTTTGCTAAAACCATAACGATGCGATATATATGCCTTCTTATTTGTTCCATTCTTTTGCTGAACTCCTGTCATCAGCAAAAGAAAATTGAACTGGTAAAAGATGAGAAAATGCAGAAAGAACTGCAGGAACAATTCATTTTGGTAGAAGACGGCGGCACCATAGAATTGCCGGAAGGTTCTTTTCTGCTTAGCAAAGCGCTCTCCATTGAAGGGAAAAATAATATCACTATCAAAGGAAAAGGAAGAAACAAAACCATCTTATCCTTTCTCGGACAAACGGAAGGCGCGGAAGGCATTAATGCCACGAACTGCAAGAATATCACCCTGGAAGATTTTTCCATTCAGGATGCAAAAGGCGACAATATCAAACTGAAAGCTTGTGAAAATGTAGTATTGCGCAATCTGAATTCTACCTGGACGACCGGCGTAGATTCCATGAACGGCAATTACGGATATTATCCCGTAGAATGTAAAAACGTTTTACTGGAAAAATGTGAAGTGTCGTATTGCGCGGATGCCGGTGTATATGTGGGACAATCGTATAAGGTAACCGTACGCAATTGTGTGGCACATCATAATGTCTGCGGTATTGAAATAGAAAACTGCATTGATGTGGATGTGCATGACAATCTTTCCTACAATAATACCGGCGGTTTTGTGATTTATGATTTGCCGGGCCTGCCGATGAAAAGCGGTAAAAACTGCAGGGTGTATAATAACATCGCGAAAGAAAATAATTTTAAGAATTTTGCCAAACCCGGATCTTATGTTTCCGATATTCCACCGGGCAGCGGTATCATTATTATGGGCTACGATAGCGTGGAAGTATTTAAAAATACTTTTGAAAACAATAAGACTTTGGGTTGCTGCGCGGTGAGCTATTACGCGGTGGGCCGTAAATTCACCGATTCTTTGTACACGCCGTATTGCACGTCTATTTTTATTCATGATAATATTTTTAAACGCAAATCATTGTTAGTTCCGGATTTAAGTTCTGATTTGGGGAAACTGGTACTGGCCATGTCTAAAGGACCGGCGGATATTATTTACGACGGCAATTATTCCAAAACGATGAGCAATCCTGACGGCACATTACAGTCGCAATACAAATCCTGTTTTCGTAACAATGGTGATATTAAATTTTTCAATTTGAATGCATACAAATCTCCGGTAATTGAAAATGTGTTGCACACTTATGATAATAACTTAGCTGCATTTGATTGCAGTTTGACGAATATTAACGGGAATCAAAAATAACTACTTACGACTTATCACTCACTCCTTACCACTTTTACATGCTCTACAAAAGAATGCCTATAGAAGTAGAAAGCCCTGAAGAAATGGGCTATGCTACCATACAATACAACTTAGCGGAAAGTTCTGTGCGCGATATTTATTTCCGGGATTTAAAACTGAATCTGGATGATTTATTTATTTGCTATGGCGAACATCGCGGAAAGTTAGAGCTGAGAAATGAGATTATGAGAGACGAGATTGGTTTAGATGCTGATAATGTATTAGTGTGTCCGAGTGCTGCAACAGCCTTATTTATTATTTCTACTACACTTCTAAACAACAACGATCATTTAATCGTGCTGCGTCCAAACTATGCCACCAACATAGAAACGCCGCGTGCCATCAACTGCGAAATTTCTTTTATCGATTTGGCCTTTGAGAATGGCTTTCAATTCAACATCGAAGAAATAAAAAACGCGGTAAAACCAAACACCAAATTAATCAGTTTAACATCGCCGCACAACCCTACCGGTGTGGTGTTTGATTCAAAAATTTTAGAAGAAATTATAGCCTTTGCAGCAGAAAGAAATATTTATGTGCTGGTAGATGAAACCTATCGCTACCTAAATTTTCAATCGGATTTGATTCCGTATTACGCAGCAAAAAGCAACAATGTAATTTCGGTTTGTTCTTTATCCAAAGCGCATGGTGTCCCCGGTATCCGCACGGGCTGGCTCATCAATAAAGATGAAAAACTGATGCATGATTTTCTCGCTGCCAAAGAACAAATCATCATTTGCAATTCGGTAGTGGATGAGGAAATCGCACTTCACATTTTATCCCAAAAAGGGTATCTGCAAAAAACGCATCAGCATATCCGGCAAAACTTTTCCATCCTGAAAAACTGGATGGAAAATGAACAAAAATATTTAGAGTGGACGGAGCCAAAAGCAGGTGTCGTGTGCTTTCCGAGAATTAAAAATGAATATCCTGTTGATATTGCTAAGTTTTATAAAATTCTATACGAAGAACATAAAACATTAGTTGGTGCCGGTCACTGGTTCGAGCAGGACGATCGATATTTTCGATTAGGATTTGGCTATCCGTCAAAAGAAGAATTACTGCAAGGCTTAAAAAATATAGACGCCTCGATAGAAGCGTCTATGTTGTAATTTTATTGTTGTTAGCAAAAAAGTTCTTTCGCTTTGCTCAGGATGATATTATTTCTGAGCAGTTTCCGGCATTTTCGGCATACTCATTTCTCTAAACTCAATATCAGCAGGGATATCAAATGTTCCCGCGGGCAGGCTTGGATTTTCTTCTAAATTTTTCAAAGTGCTCGTTACTACTTTATCTACTATCGACATTTCCATTTTTATTGGAACCTGTTTCCACATCCATACTTTTCCTTTCATTTGTTCTGATGAGAAACTTGCAACCTTACATTCTTTGCCATTTACTGTTTCTGTTCCTTCATCTTTGTAGTTCAGTTTCTTCTTCATCTCTTCTGACAACTTAGAAAAATCGGTATTGCTTGGGTCAAATCTGGATTCATCCAGTTTAAACTTATTTCCTTTTTTTGCGCCTGTCTGCCAGGAATAAACATAGCCGTCTACCATTAAACTATTGGCTGAAGAATTCATGCTCTTGCCGCCAAAAGAAATGGCAGATTTCATTTCTGTTCTGGTCTTTTTGCCATAATCATCAAAAGTAACTTTCGTGCTGGTCGTTCCCATACCGCCGGGCATAATGGTCTCGGATTCATAGATGGCAGATTTTAATCCGTCATTCGTTACTGCTTCTTTAATATCCGCAACAACGGATGTTGGTTCTGAAGATTCAGATGCAGTATTGTTGTTTTTACAGGCTGTAAACAGTGCTGTAATTCCGAAAATCAAAATAAATTTTTGCATAGTTTATAATTTTATCATCTAAATTAATTAAAAAATGCAACTCTTACCTTTGTTTGCATATTAATTCTCATTTCAAAGGATTTATTGCTGCAAATATCTATTTTTGACTGTTGTATAACAACAGCTATTAATTATGCAGTGGCACGAACTTTCTGACGACAGCAAACAACTTTTGGAACAATTAAAAATGCAGCAACTGGCCAAGCTGACTTTTGACGGAAAGGTGATTTGTGTGACAAAATTGGAAGATGGTCTTTTTGGCATTCACAACACCTGTCCGCATGCCGGCGCACAGTTTCATCACGGGCACTGCAACAAAAAAGGAATTGTTGGCTGTCCGTTGCACGGGTACAAATTTGATATAAAAACCGGCAGAAGTGCCGATGGAAATAATTATAAGATTGCACATTATCAGTTTAAAACTGAAGCTGATAAGTTGTATATTGGATTTAAATA
>JADLAJ010000343.1 GCA_020848255.1 Chitinophagales bacterium | reverse complement strand
TTCACAGTCCTTATCCGACAGAATCAATGATTCTGAATGTAAGGTGCTGGTGACGGCGGATGGTTTGTATCGCGGTAATAAAACCGTCGGACTGAAAGAAATCTGTGATGAGGCGCTGCAATCAACGCCGTCTATTCACAAGGTAATCGTGTACAAACGAACCGGACAGGATATTCATATGCAGCTCGGAAGAGACGTGTGGTGGCATAGTGAAATGACGAAGGCCGCCAAAGAGTTTGAAGCGGTGGAAATGGACAGCGAAGATCCTTTATTCATTCTTTACACGTCCGGCAGTACCGGAAAACCTAAAGGGGTGGTGCATTCCTGCGCCGGCTATATGGTGTACACCTACTATACTTTTTTAAATGTCTTTCAATATGAAGCCGATGATGTGTTCTGGTGTACCGCCGATATCGGCTGGATAACGGGACATTCGTATATCGTGTACGGACCATTGCTGAATGGCGCTACTACCGTGATGTTTGAAGGGATTCCAACCTATCCTGATGCAGGTCGTTTCTGGGCAACCATCGATAAATTGCAGGTAACGAAATTCTATACCGCACCAACGGCAATTCGCTCTCTGATGGCAAACGGCTTGGAATTTGTTACGCCTTATAAACTGGATTCGCTTAAAGTGATTGGCTCGGTGGGAGAGCCGATTAATGAGGAAGCCTGGTTCTGGTACCACGACCATATCGGCAAGGAAAAATGTCCGGTGGTGGATACCTGGTGGCAAACAGAAACCGGCGGTATCATGATTTCCCCTATCGCACATGTAACGCCCACCAAACCTACCTTTGCCACCTTACCTTTGCCGGGCGTACAGCCTGTTTTAATGGATGGGCATGGTGTGGAACTGAAAGAAAATAATGTGGAAGGATTGCTGTGCATGAAGTTCCCGTGGCCGGGCATGATACGTACCACCTACGGTGACCACGAGCGCTGCAGACAAGCCTATTTCGCTACGTTTGATAATCTATATTTCACCGGTGATGGCTGCAGAAGAGATGAAGATGGTTATTACAGAATCATCGGTCGTGTGGATGATGTAATGAACGTGAGCGGACACCGACTGGGAACGGCTGAAGTGGAAAATGCGATTAACGAACATCCCTTTGTGATTGAAAGCGCGGTGGTGGGGTATCCGCACGAAATAAAAGGACAAGGCATTTATGCCTTTGTGATTGTAGACAAGAAAAGCATAGAAAAAGGACTGGTAGATACCGACCCGCTGGAGGCGGAAGGCGCCGGCGTAGATAATAGTTTACACTTACTGAATATTGCCGCGTTTGAAAATGAAGTGCGGAATATCGTGAGTAAAATCATTTCACCGATAGCGAAACCGGATAAGATACAAATCGTTTCGGGATTACCGAAAACCCGCAGCGGCAAAATCATGCGCAGAATTTTACGCAAGATTGCCGAACGAGACGTCAGTAATTTAGGTGATACCACCACCTTATTAGATCCGGGTGTAGTGGATGAAATCAAGAAGGGAGCTGGGTTGTAGAAAATTTAATGTTTGATTAAATGAAATATTATAAGATTGTAATTTTATTCTCGTTTATATGTAAATTTAATTTTACGTTTGGATGCTTGTGTGCACCTACTCTTTTCTCTAGTTTTGAAAGTTCTGATGTTGTATTTATTGGCAAAGTAGATACTGTCTTTCATAACAGTTTTGCAACAACAATAGGGATTACTGATTACACAAATTTTATAGTTTATAAGTCATTTAAAGGTTGTGAAGAATTTCAAAATTATCTATCAGTTTTTGGTGATAATGGTGATTGTGATTATAAATTTGTAAAAGATAAGTTGTATTTGGTTTTTTCTAAAAAAAATGGAGTCTTTCTTTCAACTCATGGTTGTTTGAGTAATGAAAGCATTAGTAATATAAATGAATATGATACTATTTTTAAAGTTGATCATGTTTTTGATGTTAATAGCGAGGATTTGGTTATTAGTCGTGCTAGGGTTAGAAGTAATTCAAAAGAATACTTAAAAAATATTAGTCCTAAAGTTTACAAAAAGTATTTTAGTAATAATAAACATACAATTGAATCTGATCTTAGTAAAAGTAAAAGTGTTGTGATGTTTATTATTAGTATGATACTATTTTTTAGTTTATTTATCTTTTTTGCTAAGAAAAAATTTTAATTCAATATTACTCTGGCGCATTGCCTTTGTTGGTTTCCAACCAACAAACCACCAAACCGCAAAAGGTTTAGGTTTTCGGAAAACACAGCAATAGCTGTAAAATGAACGAAGCGTGGCAATCAGCATTTGCGTTCATTTTATCAGCGGTTGGTTCGACTGAAAGGAGAAGCAAATTGCCTTGTTTTTCGAAAAAGCTTTTTGGTTACTTTTTGGCTCAAAAAGTGACAAAGGACTTTGTTTTTAAATAAAATATTCCAAAATCCACACTATCTTTAAATATGTTCTTCTTAAAAATAGTAGCAGGCTGGATAGCCTATTTTGCCCTACACAGCATACTAGCAGCTGATGCTGTGAAAGAAAAATGCCGTTTGCAATTTCCCGGTCTTTTTCCGTATTACAGAATCATCTATAATCTTATCGCCATAGGAGGTTTGCTGTTCCTGGCATACGCCTCGTTTCAGGATAGTAACTCATTAATACAACCATCATTTTGGATAAAATCCATCGGCTTATTTTTTCTGCTGCTCGGAGTGGTAATGCTGGGTGTGGCATTCGCAAGCTTTAATGTAAAAGAATTCTTAGGTTTAAAAAAGGAAGAACATCATCCAGATACAAAGCTTGTCACCAAAGGTGTTTACAGATACGTAAGGCATCCTTTATACACGGGTGTTTTTCTTTTGCTGCCAGGTGTTTTTTTGTTGCGCCCAACGCTCAGTATTTTATTGTTTGTGTTTATTACGGCCATCTATATAGAAATCGGCAGTAGGCTCGAAGAACAGAAACTGATAAAGATATTCGGAGAGGATTACGTTCGATACAGTAAATCCGTTAAGCGGTATTTTCCTTTTATTTATTAAGCCATCTCTACATTACTCAACTTTCTAAACGAAAATTCATTGTAGATATGACGTTTTGCAAAACGTGCAGGAGAATCGGAATTTACCAGTTTGATGTAGGTGTTTTTAGGCACGTTGAAAAATTCATAGCTGCTGCCATTCAAAAAAGTGATTTCTAAAACCAGTCCTTTCCATTGATAGTCGCTGATATTGGAAGCCATGATGGTTTCTTTAAATTCCGGCATTAATCCTTCAATGGTTTCCGGTGCTATGCTCACTAAAAAATGATAGGCTTCAATCATCTCACGGCTTTTTTCTTCAGCATTTGCTTTTTCCGCTTCATCCTGGAATTTATCAGGATGGTAGGCTTTCATAAAATTACGGTAAGTAGTTTTTAAGTCAGCTAAAGTTGAAGTTGGCGTAGCTTCAAATAATTTGCGGTAGTCGTTGATTTTTTTCATTTTTTAAAATAAGACTGCAAAGATAAGGCTAAGTGTCTGTATTCTATGTGCTTATAAAATATCTTAATATTATCAAAAGTGTTATTTTGTTTGTCTTTAGAGAAACGACTTTGTGAACTTTGCGTAAATCACAGTGAACTTTGCGGTTAAAAATTAAACCAGCTTCACTTTATTCCCGTCAAACTCGACAACAGTGCCTTTTGTCAGCTTATTTCGTTTGCGCATTTCCTTTTGTCCGTTCACTTTCACCAGACCATCTTCTATGACCGCATTCGCCTGTGCGCCGCTCTCGCACCAGTTTAGCGCTTTCAGCAACTGGTTCAGTAAAATCATGTCGCCGTGTATCTCAAAAGTTTCCATATGCAGCTTTATTTGTACTTTTATTCATCAAAAGTAAGCATATTATGCAAAAAGCCTGTACCATTTTATGGTTCTGTCTGTCGTTTTCAATGTCAAACGCACAAACCTACAAAGCAAAAATCATCACGAATTATGGAAACATCACGGTGGTTTTGTTTGATAAAACACCAAAACACAGAGATAATTTCGTTAAGCTGGTAAAAGAAAAATTTTACGATAGTTTATTGTTTCACCGGGTGATAAAAGGTTTTGTGATACAAGGCGGCGACCCGACTTCCAAGGCGGCTTCCGATACAGCATTATTAGGTGAAGGTGATTTGGGCTATACCATTCCTGCAGAATTAGATACAGCCATCTTTCATAAAAGAGGCATGCTGGCACAAGCGCGCGACGACAATCCGCAGAAAGCATCCTCGGCTTGTCAGTTTTATATCGTGCAGGGAAAAATTGCAGATGATTCTTCTTTTGCAAAAGCAAAACGTAGAAGAGGTAGTGAAATTCCTGAACACCATAAACAAGTTTACCGTACAGTTGGCGGCATTCCCTGGCTGGATATGGGCTATACCATTTACGGTGAGGTCATAAAAGGGATGGATGTGGTAGATAAGATTGCCGCTGTTAAAACGGATAAGAATGACAGACCGTTGCAGGAAGTCCGCATTAAAACCATCCGGTTGATTGAAAAGAAAAAGAGTAAGCGATAAGAGCGCAGTGATTTAATTCTTCACAAAGGGTTTCACCGCCTGCTGCTCTTCATTCTGTAATGAAAGGATATATTGTCCGGCACTCAGCTCAGAAACATCAATGGAGTGATTGTAAGTATCATCTTCCAAAACGGTTTGTCCGTAAAGATTTACGATGCTGAAATGTGTTCTTCCATTTGTGGAGAAACCGCTGAAGGAAATGAAATTATTGGTAGGATTTGGAAAGAGTTTACAATCTGAAATTGTTCTTCTTGATTCCAGAGAAGTGAGGGTACAGGCATCGCTCAGTTTATTGAGATAACTCCAGACCAGCGTATCGTAAGTCGTCACGGCATCACCATCATAAGCCGCTTCCCCCATGCGTATCACCACTAATTTCTGACTGGGTACCACATAGATTTTCTGATCGTTTTTTCCTAAGGCACAATACAGATCAGCCGGGGCGTTTGGAATCAGATTAACAGGAAATACAATCTGCGAGTATGGCACCATTGCCGAACCTTTACCATTCAGCCACCATAAATAACCGTACGATTTGTTGAAATTTTGCGATGTGTTGGTCATGGCACGGAAATAGGATGTGTCTTTTAAAACCGTGTCACTTTGCCAAATACCCTTGTTTAAAGCGAGTAATCCGTAGCGCGCCATATCGCGGGCTTTGCTGTAATAAACGCTTTGAAACCAGGCGCCGCTCATACCGGTTTTACTGCCGATGTAGGTGTTGGTGGCAGCTGTGTAGTTTTGTCCCGCTACAGTGCTCACCACATCTTCCAGCTTTCTGTAGGCACCCGTATGGTACGACCAGCGCGTGCCGGCATCCGCCTTGTATTGCAGGCAGGC
>JADLAJ010000342.1 GCA_020848255.1 Chitinophagales bacterium | reverse complement strand
TTACGAGAAAGAACGTATCACCGGAGTTTTTAAACTGAAAAGAATTAATATAAGATAATTTGTTACTCAAAATATATAGTATGAAAAATTTATTAAAATTATTTTTGTTGGCTCTGATTTTCAACAGCTGTACACCAGAAGATCTGGTGAATGACCCTGAATCTGGTAATACACCAAAATTCAAAGAGGTAAAACTCATCAGAGATGGCGATACAACTGCTTATACATTTCAATACAATGCAGACACCACCAAACTCACATCGGTGTTACGTGATGGTGAATGGTATGCAACTATAACGTATGCAGCCAATCAGGCAATCATTGCAATGGATATTACTTCATACTATGGCGTTACGGATACTTTACTTGTTAAATTATCATCTAATAATTATATAGATTCTATTAAAAATTTAGTACGTATACCTATCCTTTTCGGATTTGAGGATATGAATTCAAATTTAAGAATAACGAATAACAGACTCTTTGAATCAACTTCTATTTTGGAAACGTATGTCCAAAGTCCGACGAACAATCAGACAAAATATTTTTATAATATGAATTATGAGTCATCTACGAATAATATAGTAGCTTTCAAAACTGGTGTTCGCCAATCATTTTTTTCTAATAGTTACAGAGACAGCGTTGAATATAATACTGCTTACGTTAATCAGCCAAACTTACCGGATCAATTTATTACGAGCACTCAATCTGTGAGGGTTTATCAGGGCAATCCCATCCTTAATCCATTTTTTCTATTACAACAAAGCAATATCTATCCATACCGGTCTCACTCGAACCTGATTAACACCTGGCGAACTGCTTCTATTGATTTTGGACTAGCTCCGATTTCTTATAGCTTTAACAATTATGTATACAGATACAATTACACGTTTGATAGTCGCTCGCGCGTAACACAAATGGATGTAACTATCAATGGTGCAAATTACTTAAGCTATCAGTTTGTTTATTTTGATTAATTTCTTAAAACTAATACCATGAAAAACGTAAAACTATTTTCAATACTTACAATTATACTTTTAGCATTTAGCTGTAAAAACAAGGATGTTAACCCTAATTTACCTGTTGCGAATTTCACAGCAGATAATGATACTATACCTTACGGAATCGGTTCAAATCTTGTTTTTAATTTCACCAACACATCCAGCAATGCAACTACGTATCGTTGGGATTTTGGCGGTGGAAACGCTGCAACTACCACAAACGGATATATCAGTTACACATCAGCAGATTTGACAGATTTTTTTACAATGGTAACCCTATCCGGTACTAATTATTTTTCTAATCAAATAAAATTAACTGCCAAAAATGGTACCGACTCTGCAGTTATAACAAAAACAGTCGTTATCACAGAAGAGCTTTAGTGTTAAATCATGCATTATAAATTAATAATACAAACGCAAACTATTATGAATTCAACAAAACTAATCGCACTCATGGCAATAGTAATACTTGCCGTAAGCTGCAAAAAAGACTCCACAAGCGCATCAACAAAACAGCAAATCAGTTTACGGGCAGATGGTGTTTTATTCACGGTTACCACCGGCGGCACAGATGTGGAAGAATCAGATGCACACATTCGTGATGGCAATAAATTTCAGCTGGACGCTACTACCAGTACTAAAGACTTTTCCATCAATAATGAAAATGTTCCATCTACCGGTACTTACAACATGACAGGTGCTGGCACAGTTTTTAATTTTGTACAATGGGAAGATGGAAGTGAGATTTTCAGCTCACTGGGCACCACCAAATCTCGTCTTACTTTCAATATTTCAAAAGTGGCTGGTAGCTCTTCTGATTATCTGAGATACGTGGAAGGCACATTCTCTGGTGTATTGTACAATTTGGGACAAACGGATTCTGTCAGAATAACGGAAGGCCAAATCAGCATCATCGAATAATCCAGATTTTTCTCTTTCTATATATTAAACCGCTTCATTTCGAGGCGGTTTTTTAATGTCATATAACAAAGCTGATTTCTTTAAACCCAAACTGAAGCAATCCGTTTTCTGTTTCCATCTGCAAATTTCCGATAACATCTATTCCAATAATTTTCCCGGAAAAGACAATTTCATCCTTTTTATAAGCTGAAACGATATTATATCGAAAAAGATATTCTATATACTCGCTTTTAAGCCGTTCGAACTTCCGCTCTTTCAGCAGTAAAAAATACTTTTCTACAGACTCCAGGAGTTTATTCAAAACCGTATTTCTATCCTGATTTTGCTTTTTCACATTTTGTAAACTGGTCGCCTTAATGCCATCCTGAAATAGCTCCTGATTGACGTTTAGTCCGATTCCGATAACGGAATGCTTCAAATGAATACCAGAAATTGTATTTTCTATTAAAATACCCGCAATTTTCTTGTTCAGTACATAAATATCATTTGGCCACTTAATTTTAACCGATAAATCACTGTCCGGTTGCAAAATTGAGGCAAGTGCCGCGGAAATACCCAGTGAAACAGCCATATTCAGGTAAAATTGTTCTGTAGCCAGCAAAAAGGAAGTTTGGTAAATAATGCTGAAAGTGAGATTTTTTCCTGCTTCAGACAGCCAGATATTGCCTGATTGTCCGCGACCGGCAAACTGCTCGTCTGCTAAAATGACAGTTCCGTCAATTGGACTGCTTTTTGCAATGTAGTTCTTTGCGTAATTATTCGTAGAATCTACCGAGGGTAAGTACAAAAGGAACTTTCCTGTGAAAAAAGTGTTATTTACTTTAATTTCCAAAATTTAGTAGATTTGAGTGAAATTATAAATAATAAAGCGTTTGGAAAAAGTAAAAGTAAAGAAAAAAGTAAAAACTACATCAGCTGAGAGTTTGAATGAATTAGTCGTTTCGCTGATACAAGATAAAAAAGGGAATGATATTGTGAGTCTGGACTTGCGTAACATTCCCGAAGCCATCACTGATTACTTCGTGATTTGTCATGCCGAGTCAACCGTACAGGTTCGTGCCATCCTCGACCATTTGGAAGAGGAAGTAAAGAAGCAAACCATGATGAAGCCATTTCACCTGGAAGGACGTTCTAATGGTGAATGGTGCCTGATAGATTTTGGTGACGTCATTGTACATGTTTTTCAGCGAGAAAAAAGAGAATTCTACCAGCTGGAAGATTTGTGGAGTGATGCGGTGGTAAAGCATTATGCAGAATAAACAAAAATTAACAATTAAAATACACTAGTTGCTGTAACTTAAATTTCTGAAAACACGCAACTTATTTCTTACCCTTAACACAAAAAAATGGATTTCTTACCGGAAAACGAAGAACCGAAAAAAAAGAAAGGAGGATTCAACAGCTACTGGCTGTTTGCTATACTTATTATTGGATTGCTCGCAACACAATTCCTGTCTTTAAATTTTCAAATCAAACAAACATCTGAAGATGAATTTTTCAGAAAGCTGGTGCCATCCGGTGATGTCGCTAAAATTACCATTGTCAATAAAGAACAGGTAGAAGTATTTATCAAAGATGATTCTTTGAAAGCAAAAAAACAGTATGCAGATATTAAACTTACCAAATTAAAAACGGTAAATAAAGGTCCGCACTTTTCTTTTGAGATTACTTCTATAGAAGCATTTAAACAAAAATTAGATGCTATTCAAAGCGCCACTCCTTATGAACGTCTAATTAAAGTAAACAACGAATACCGAAAAGGTATTTTTGATATTATCGGCTGGTTACTACCTATTATTTTATTAATCGGTGTATGGATGTTCCTGATGCGAAGAGCCACAGGTGGAATGGGCGGTGCCGGCGGACAAATTTTCAATATCGGAAAATCAAAAGCTAACTTATATGACAAAGACACAAAAGTAAGTGTCACCTTCGATGACGTTGCCGGATTGGATGAAGCGAAAGAAGAAGTAAAAGAAGTAGTGGATTTCCTGAAGAATCCTAAAAAATATACAGCATTGGGTGCAAAAATCCCGAAAGGTGTTTTACTGGTTGGCCCTCCGGGAACCGGAAAAACCTTACTGGCAAAAGCAATGGCAGGTGAAGCGCAGGTACCTTTCTTCTCCATTTCAGGTTCTGATTTCGTGGAAATGTTTGTGGGTGTTGGCGCATCCCGTGTACGTGATTTATTTAAACAAGCCAGAGAAAAAGCTCCATGTATTATTTTTATTGACGAGATCGATGCGGTAGGTCGTGCACGCGGAAAAAACATGATGCAAAGCAACGACGAACGCGAAAGTACCTTGAATCAATTATTAGTAGAAATGGATGGCTTCAGCGGCGATAAAGGAATTATCATGCTGGCGGCAACCAACAGACCGGATGTATTAGACTCAGCATTATTGCGTCCCGGTCGTTTCGACAGACAGATTTCTATTGACAAACCAGACCAAAAAGGCAGAGAGCAAATATTCAAAGTACATTTGAAAAAACTGACCAAATTAGGTCCGAATGTCACCCCTGAAAAATTAGCTTCTTTAACACCAGGTTTTGCAGGTGCAGAAATTGCGAACGTTTGTAATGAAGCAGCGTTAGTAGCGGCTCGTAAAGAAAAGACACAAGTGGAAGTGGAAGATTTCAACGAAGCAGTAGACAGAAGTATCGGTGGTCTGGAAAAGAAAAACAAAATCATTTCTCCGCACGAAAAAGAAATCATAGCCTACCACGAAGCCGGACACGCTATTTGCGGCTGGTATTTAGAGCATGCTCATCCGTTATTAAAAGTAACTATTATACCGCGTGGTATTGCAGCATTGGGATATGCGCAATACTTACCGAAAGAACAATACTTATATCGCACTGAACAATTGCTGGATGAAATTTGCATGACATTGGGCGGACGTGCGGCTGAAGAGATAGTATTTGGTAAAATATCTACCGGCGCGCAAAACGACTTACAGCGTATTACGCAATTAGCGTATGCCATGGTAACGGTATATGGTATGAATGATAAAGTAGGGAATGTTTCTTTCTATGATCCGCAACAGGACACTACGTTTA
This sequence comes from Chitinophagales bacterium, assembly GCA_020848255.1. Lineage (GTDB taxonomy): Bacteria > Bacteroidota > Bacteroidia > Chitinophagales > JADIYW01 > JADJSS01. The sequence continues at coordinate 2,515 of JADLAJ010000342.1, read as the reverse complement.
CCAAGCCATACTCTGATGATACGGCAAAAGTAATTGACGAAGAAGTAAGAAAATTAATTGACACTGCATATCAACGCACCATTGCCTTATTGACGGAAAAACGCGAGCAATTAAATAAAATCGCGGAAGCATTATTAGCAAAAGAAATTCTGTTTAAAGCAGATTTGGATGAGTTGATAGGCAAACGTACATTTGATGAAGAACCTTTACCTGTAGCTATTACTATAGATTAAACTTTCTTAAAGTTAGAAGATAAAAAAGATAGCATCGCTTTAAGCGATGCTATCTTTTTTTGTACCTGATTTAAAATTTCTATATTTATAAAAAGAATGCTGTAAAAAAATGAAGTCCTGGAAATGGGAACATATCGCTGATCTCGTTAAATCATTATCCGTTAATGAGAAAAGATATTTTGCATTGATGCAAAAAGAGGATGCAAAGAGTCAGCATTATATGAAGTTGTTTGATGCCATCAATAAACAACTCAGTGTTAAACAAATCAACGATAAATTTTCGGGAACAAAAATAAATCTGTCGTACGAAAAGAGCTATCTGACAAAAATGTTATTGAAGAGCCTGCGAAACTTTCACGAGTCATCTTCCATTGATACAATCATCTATCAGGCTTTGTTTAATATCGAAATTCTGCTGGATAAAAAGCTGTATGTTTTTTGTCTGGCATATACTGAATATTATATGGAGCTTTGCAAAGAGTGTGAACTATATGAATATCAATTATTGCTGTTAAAAGGAAAGCGAAGATGCATCCTGAGAACGGGAAATGCTGATGCGTACGCCGAGAACAATAAAATTGAAGCGGAAACAGAAAAAGAGTGTCTCGAGAAACTGAACAACATCCATGCTTTCAAAGACTTGCACCAACAGACACATCAATTACTGAACCGCAAAGAAGGGCTGTTCAATGCAGAAGACAAAGCACTTTTAAAAAAAATAGTAGAAAACGAAATATTGGCCGATGTGAATAATGCCAGGTCATTTCTTGCTAAGATGATGTTCTATGACATCAAAATATGGTATCATACAAATGCGCTGAAAAATCATACTACTGCTTATGAATATTCTTCTAAGAAAATAGAATTGCTTGAAAACAATGTGTTCGTTCTGAAATCCGCACCGTTAACGTACATGTCCGTTTATGCCAATCATTATATCAGAGCATATTCTTTACATAAGATTGATGAATTACCGAATATTATTGACAAAATAGATTTGATTGCAAACAGCAAGAGTCCGTTTATTTCGCAGGACATAAAAAATGAAGCTTTCTCACACAGTTCTGAAAAAATACTCGACTACTGTTTGGCTTCCGGCGATTTTACAAAAGGGGTACATTACTTTATGCTGAATAAAAAAAGAATGAAACAGCAGAATTTTAAGCTGAATGATTTCTTTTATATGACACAACATTACTTTGCTGCCTACTTTTACTTTCACCTGAAAGACTATAAAAAAGCCATCAAACATCTGAAAATAATATTTGATGACTATAAACCGGAAACAAGATTAATCAGTTACGTGTGTGCAAAAGTGCTTAATATTTTGCTGCATTTCGAGTTACAAAATTTTGAACTCCTGCCATATTTAATGAAATCCGCTGAGCGGCTATTTAAAGCAAACAACATAAGCAGTGATGCTTTTTCTTTAACCGAAGCATTATTAAAAAAGATAACACCCGCTACTTCTAAAAAAGAGATGAAGCATTTATTTGCAAATTACTTAACGCAATTAAACTGCTTAACCAACACCAGCGATATTGCGTTTGCAACAGACTGCGGTTTGTTTTTATGGGCAGAAGAAAAATTAAAATAACGCTTCTTTAAAAACTTTCATTCACCTCGGACTCCTATTTTTACTTTTTACAAAAAACTCATTATCAAATTATTGTGTTCTAATTTTTTAAAAAACCATCCTTTTTATTCGGTAAAATCTATAAAAATTTGATTTAAAAGAGCTGTTGAGTCAGATAATTTTGCATGGACATTCATTTACCATATAAAATAAAACCATGATGAAAAAACTACTCTTCTTCCTGCTATTAAGTTTAATGATTACCCAAACCATGCAGGCACAATTTGGACTTCAGAAAGCCATTAAAAATAAAATAGACAAGAATAAAGAGCCTGAACAGAAGGCTAGCACACCAACATCTGCCGAGCCTAAGAAAGTGGAGAAAACTCCTGAAGAAATTGAAGCAGAATTAAAGAAAGTAACATTCCCGGAAAAAGGAATGAATGACCCGGAATTAGAAAAAAGAATAATAGAAGTAATGAGCCGCTCACCTGGATATTATAATTTAGATGATATGAATCAGTTGAAAGTTTTACATATTACTTCATACGACTGGACTGTAAAAAAAGACAAATATGGTAGTATAGAAGCACTAATATTATGGGTATGTATTGGATATCAAAAAGGTGGAAAATGTATAAAGAAAGAATTTTATTTTAAACGAGATTATTTAGGTGGTAGTGAATATCAAAAATCATTTCTTGGT
>JADLAJ010000341.1 GCA_020848255.1 Chitinophagales bacterium | reverse complement strand
GGTGATGGATTTTTGAATAGTCACCTATTGAAAAGTCATCGCATATAATCTGTACGTTTTCTCCTATATAGGTATTGTCACCTATAACGATTCTTTTTGCCTTGCCACTAATTCCCCTAATTTTAGCGGACGGATCAATTATTACGTTTTTCCCGATAATTAATTCTTCGCAAAGAATATTTTCATATTTCATTTGTTCAGTGTTTTGTTAACGATGTACAATGGTCTGTTTTTAATGCCATCAAAAATTTTACTTATATATAGGCCTAACACACCTAATGTTAAAAGTATTAATCCTGAAAAAAAACAAATAGTAACTATTAAACTTGTAAACCCAAGTACTTTGATTCCTCCGGTTAGATATTTAGAAACTATAAATATTGTATACAGAAAAGAAAGTATAGTAACAGACAATCCCAGTTTGATAATTAATTTTAGAGGCTTGTCTGAATATGTTATTATGATATCCAATGCTAAGTTAATCAGTCTGCTCCAGTTGTAGGATGTCTTACCTTCAAATCTTTGGTTGTGCACTACATCAATGGCTGTTGTTGAAAATCCAACCCATCGCACCATCGGAGAAAATGACCTCATCGGTTCCCGTAATGAATTAATGGCATTAATGACTTTTCTATTGTAAATACCATATTGCGCGATAGATCCATCTTGTTTTACACCGGATAAGTAACTGAATATAATATAAAAAATATTCGATGATATTCTTTTGAGGAAAGCATCCTGTCTTTTTGCTCTTCTTGCAAAAACTATATCGTATCCTTCCTGAGCTTTATTGTATAAGTTGGGGATCTCTTCCGGGACGTCTTGTAGGTCGCAGTCCATGACAATGACCCATTCCCCCTTAGCATTATCCAACCCTGCCGTTATTGCATTATGCTGGCCAAAGTTTCTGCTGAGCGAAATTCCTTTAACAAAAGGCTTTTGAGTGCAGATCTCAGATATTTTTTGCCAAGAGTTGTCAGGACTTCCGTCCTCTACCAGAATGATTTCGTATGTTATCTGCATGCCGGAAAGAACCGTTTCAAGGCGTTGTACTAGTTCGCAGATAATGAATTCTGCTCTATAAACTGGAGTGACTACAGATATACTCACAGGAGTAGACATTTTGATACTATAATTTCTCACAAATTAATGAATTTCTCCGCTACTTAGTACTCCAGCAAATAAAATTGTTCTCCGCTAATACTATCCTTCAGGTGTTCTTTTACCAAAGACTGTAAGTTCTCATTTAGCTTCACATTTCTGGATGTAAAGATATATTGGATATTGTGTTCCGTAATAAAATCTTTTTGGGCAGCCTCTATCGTGGTAAACTGATGTTTAATCTTTTTCTCTTCTACGTATCGATAAAAGATAGATGCCTCTACCATTTTCTTTTCTGTAATATACGTTGGCGATGATTCATCTAAAGGAGTCTCGAATACAGATAAAGAAATAGGGTGTATTCTAGTATCGAGTATGGATGTAAATTGTGCGGGAACTGTTACATTCGGATTTTTAAGGAACACCGTATTGTAGGCGTCTTTTTCATACAAGAATGCAGCGCTAGGATTTAAGCCTTTTATTTCATCTAAGACATTATGAACATAATTGGAGTCATATTGCGGTAGACTTTTTTTACACGCCAATACTTTTAAGTTGTCTGATACTAATATTAACAGAGCAATTAAAATAAAATTCTTAATCAGGTTTTTTTCTGTATTCTGTGAGATATAGTATAAGAAGATACAAAATGTAAGAATAATCAGCGGAACGTTAAAATTATAAAACAATTGTACTGAATCCAACATCTTGTGCAAAATACCCCACTCAAATAAGCCGATGCAAACACATAATATAAGAAATGAAATATTATATTTGAATCTTTTAAACAAGTCTTTTGCATAAACAGACAGTATTACAAGGTGTAGTATGAAAATAACTGATAAATGAATGAGTGTGCCTCCAAATATATTAATCATTGTTTTTATGTGTTGTGCAAAATTAATGCCCTTGTTGAATGTCTCAGCATGTACTATGTTTTTTGATCTGAATAGGTAGAAAAAGATAAATAACAACAGTGCGGTGCAAACCATAAGAAGAATATTCATCAGGATTTTTGGTTCTCTCAGGATTACGTACATACATAATACATATAGTGTGGCACTCGTGAATAGCAGCGGCAGCATAGTAGTATAGGTAACAGATAGAAAAAATACACCTGTTATAAATAGTTTCGTATTGTTTTTTATGAGACCTAATGTTATTATAGTTAGAAAGAGATACACTGTAGCTAGCTTAGGCATAGAAAACATGTGGTTTGCAAAAAGGTCGGTTTGTGACAAGAAATTAATGTCTTTATAAAAACTAAAGTAAAGACCAGAAACAAATAGTGATAATCCTGCAAAAATATAAGTATACCAGTTTATACGACCTATATAATTGAAGATGGTCATTATGCCTAGCCAAACGATACAAATACAAATAGCATAGGTACTTAGCATTAATTGATATAATTGATTTGTTCCGAAAACTTTAGACAATCCAACATTCAACCATAATTCAAAGTAATGATATGGCATTAAGCCACCATCCCTGTAAATATAGTTTATATAGGCGTTTTCTGTACGTTGATTCCATATGTAAGTAGATACCTTCGCATAAAAATTGTAGTCTGTATTTGGTAAAGTTGAGAATAATTTATCCGGTCTGATGTATGTGTATGTAAAATATCCAGTGATAAAGGCACAAAAGAATAAAATAGAAAGTATAATTTCTTTGTAGTTAGTATGTTCGTGTGTGTTATTAGCCTTTTCCTCTTTCCCTTCATTGTACAGATAAGAGAAGAAAGTATATAGAGGTATAACTAAAAAAATTAAGACTGACTTGCCGGATGTTCTGAAAACAGCTACAGACATCGTAAACATCAAGAGGCCGATTACAATCCGATAAAATGTTGTTTTATAAGATGTTTGTGATTGGATATTAAGCAGTTTGTAAGCTAAAGTGCCAATCGTGAAAAACAGCAGTAAAGAAACTATATTATAGGTATAGTATTGAAGAAATTGCGAAGTTATTTCCATATGTTTGTCTATTTGTAATGTTAATTATATAACAATTATTTTTTTTGTAAATATTTGCAAAGATAAAAAACATTTATGGAACTCAAATAACAGATTCAATAAAAGTTTTAAAGTGATACAGCGACAAAAAGCACACTGTGCCCTAACTCTTGAGCTTATTTTAGCTTAATTATTGTATATGAGTGAAAGATTACTTGCCATATATTTTGTACCTTAGCATAAATTATCAAAAATGGATAAGTCTATCCAACAGAACTAGTACGAACGTATGTTTTTAGGCATATTTACCAATACCACTGATGTCTTTAATAACGAATTCATTTTTCTGAATGATTTTCTCTTCGGAGGCTTATTTGTATTGGGATCTTATCTGGTGGTTAAAAACATTGCTGAAAAACATTATAAAGGGACAGTACACTACCATTATCTGATGAATGCCTACAAGGTAAAAATCGTCTGTACGATATTATTTACCCTGATTTTTGCGTTTTACTATAAAGGGGGAGATACCTTTGCATATTTGTGCAATGTGCTGCAACTCAAAGATTTAATGACAACAAATCCGGAGGGATTATTCTATATTCTGTTTGATTCCAATAGCTTTGAAGCGCATTACCATATGGATGATTATATGCTTGGTGAGGGAAGTTATATGACGGACTCCAGTACCAAGATGGTAATTTTCATGGCATTTTTCATCAGTTTCATTTGTTTTAACTCTTATGTTTTTCTTAGTCTGGTCTGTTCTATGATAGCCCTGATTGGATGCTGGAGATTGTACAGAGTATTCTCTGAGCTCTATCCTCATTTGCACAAACAAATGGCTATTGCTTGTCTTTTCTTGCCTTCTGTTTGTTTCTGGGGGGCAGGGTTGCTGAAAGATCCTATCTGTATCGGTGCATTAGGTGTATTTACCTATGCGGTTTATGATCTGTTTATCAAAAGAAATTCTCCGGTTGCCAATACCTTTTTGATTATTTTCATGGTGTATATCGTAATGAATATCAAAGTGTACATCATTCTTTCCTATGCGCCTGCGGTATTCATGTGGATTTTTTCCCGATACCGATATACGATAAAGAGTCCTTTTATCAAGGCGGTGATTGGTCCGCTTATGATGGTGTTGGGTGTTGGTGTTGGCGTATTGGTATTGACACAAATGGCGAAATTTGCGGAGCGATATGCGTTTGAGGAAATGATGCGCACCGCAAAAGATACACAGAACTGGCTGGTGACTTCCTCCAAAATGACCGGCGGATCTTTTTACACCCTGGGCGATATCGATTATACCTACATGGGATTGTTAAAAATCGCTCCCAAGGCTGTCAACGTTTCCCTGTTCCGCCCGTATATTTGGGAGGCAAAAAAGCCCATGTTAATTATTGCGGCGCTGGAAGGTATGCTTACTTTCTTCATGACCGTGAGACTGATATTTAAATCAGGTTTTTTTAAATTCTTCAAGATGATTTCTGACAACCCTGAGGTGCAGTTCTGTATTATATTCTCCATTATATTTGCATTTGCGGTAGGATTCACAAGTTTCAACTTCGGGGCACTGGCAAGGTACAAGATACCATTTATGCCATTTTATTATATCGCATTGTTTGTCTTATCGGATACACAGAAAAAGCAGGAATCCCAATTAGTAAAATCCAATTGATTTTACTACATTTGCATTTCAATTTTATAAAATGAATATTGCAGTAGTAGGTACCGGTTATGTTGGTTTAGTATCCGGAACATGTCTTTCAGAAACAGGGAATAATGTTACATGTGTGGATATTGATGCGGGAAAAGTAGCCCGTATGCAAGCCGGACAAATTCCCATCTATGAGCCCGGACTCGAAGTGCTCTTTCACAGAAATATCAAGGAAGGCAGACTGCATTTTACAACGAATCTTGAAGAAGCCATCAAGGATGCTACGCTCATTTTTCTGGCTTTGCCAACGCCTCCGGGAGAAGACGGGTCTGCCGATTTGTCTTACGTACTGGGTGTTGCAGAGCAGTTAGGAAAAATCATGAAAGATTATAAAGTAATCATCAATAAAAGCACCGTGCCGGTAGGAACGGCGGAACGCACTAAAGCGGCCATTGCAAAAAACGCGACCGTTGAGTTTGATGTGGTTTCCAATCCGGAATTCCTGCGCGAAGGAGTTGCAGTGGAGGATTTCATGAAGCCGGACCGAGTGGTGGTGGGGACAACCTCGCCGCGCGCCCGCAAACTGATGGAGGAATTGTATCGTCCGTTTGTGCGTCAGGGAAATCCTATCATTTTCATGGATGAACGCAGCTCGGAAATGACCAAGTATGCGGCCAATTCCTATCTCGCGGCTCGCATCTCCTTTATGAATGAACTGGCCAATCTCTGCGAAAAAACAGGCGCGGATGTAGAAACCGTTCGTCAGGGAATGGGAACAGACAACAGAATCGGAAAGCGTTTCCTGTTTCCGGGTATCGGATATGGCGGCAGTTGCTTCCCGAAAGATGTACAGGCTCTCGCGAAGACAGCAGAAGAAAATAACTACGATTTTAAAATTCTGAAAGCGGTGATGAAGGTAAATGAAATCCAGAAACACGTGCTGGTGGAAAAAATTATCAATCACTATGGTGAAGACCTCAGCGGCAAGCACATTGCGCTGTGGGGGCTGGCATTTAAGCCTAATACGGATGACATCCGCGAAGCGCCGGCTCTGTATATCATAGAAGATTTACTGAAAGCAGGTGCATCTATCTGTGCTTACGATCCCGAAGGTATGCCGAATGTGAAACAATATTTTGCATCATTGCCGGATGAGATGAAACAGCGTCTCACGTTTGCAGAAAATAATTACGAAGCACTCAAAGATGCCGATTTCCTGGCTATCCTGACAGAATGGACGGAGTTCAGAACGCCGGATTTCGCAAAAGTAAAATCCTCGCTCAAACAGCCGGTTATTTTTGACGGCAGAAATCTGTACGATCTGGAGACAATAGAACAACATGGTTTTTATTACAATAGTATCGGCAGAAAAACCATACAGCCTAAATAATACATACATTTTTCATCGTATTACCTCATAAAATGTCAGACAAAAAACGAGTATTAATCACCGGTGCAGCGGGCTTTCTGGGCTCTCACCTTTGTGATAGATTTATCAAAGAAGGCTACCACGTAATTGGAATGGATAACCTGATTACAGGCAATATCAAGAATATCGAACATCTTTTTCCTAATAAGGATTTTGAATATTACCACCACGATGTAAGCCGTTTCGTACATGTGCCGGGAAAACTGGATTATATTCTGCACTTCGCCTCACCGGCTTCGCCGATAGATTATCTCAAAATGCCGATTCAGACCTTGAAGGTAGGCTCTTTGGGAACCCATAATTTACTGGGACTGGCGAAAGAAAAAAACGCCAGAATGCTGATTGCCTCTACCTCCGAAGTATATGGTGACCCAACCGTGCATCCGCAGCCGGAAGAATACTGGGGCAATGTAAATCCCGTAGGTCCGCGTGGCGTGTATGACGAAGCAAAACGCTTTCAGGAAGCCATCACTATGGCTTATCACAACTTCCACGGCGTAGAGACACGCATCGTGCGTATCTTTAATACTTATGGCCCGAGAATGCGACTGGATGATGGTCGTGCGCTGCCGGCATTCATGAGTCAGGCGCTCAACGGAGAAGACCTTACCATCTTCGGCGACGGCTCTCAGACGCGTTCTTTCTGCTATGTGGATGATTTGATTGAAGGCATCTATCGTTTGCTGCTCAGCGATTATCATCTGCCTGTAAATATTGGCAATCCCCAGGAAATTACCCTGCTTCAGTTTGCAGAAGAAATCCTGAAATTAATAGATACGCCATCTAAGATTTCTTACCATCCGCTGCCGACAGACGATCCGAAACAGCGACGTCCGGATATTACCAAAGCAAAAAATATCCTGGGGTGGGAGCCGAAAGTAGGACGGGAAGAAGGTCTTAAAATCACGCTGGAATACTTCAAAAAAGAACTCGGGAAATAATCAATCGTATTATCCGATGGATTTCAATCAATTTCTCATCAAGGCAGGCCGTAAAGTCTACAATAAGGTTTATCCGAATTCCAGAATAAAGGTTGTTAAGGATAACTATGATGGGAAAAAGATTCTTTCCATGGAAGACGGAAATAATCTTATTGCACGGAAATTACAATCCGGAGAGCCACTGATGGTGTGCCGGTTGGGTGCCACAGAAACAGGCTGCATTGAGAATTACATCCATCAGAGCGAACTTAGAAAAGCCGGGCCTCTCGAACGATATTTCCGACAGGTTAAAGGAGACTCCGCAGTTTGGGAAAATCGGATAAGAGATAATATGCGCAACTGGTCGGGGTTTTTTCCGCAGGATGATGCCAGTCTCGACCGTTTTTCCCGCTTGTATCTGGATTTGATTCCTGATGTTGATGTGTTGGCCGTATGGTATAATCCTTTTGAGGAGGAAATTTATCGCCGTTATTGCCCCGATGCCGCACTCGTTCCGCTGAAGAGTATAGAATCTTACTATTTTGAACAACCCTGGACTCAGTTTCTCGAGGGAAAGAAAGTGCTGGTCATTCATCCGTTTGATATCAGTATCAAAGAACAATATCAGCAAAAAAGAGCATTGTTGTTCCGGAATAAACTCATTTTACCGGCTTTTGAATTACATACAATAAAAGCGGTGCAGACACTTGTAGACAACAATACGGCATTTCCGACCTGGTTTGATGCGCTGGAGGATATGAGAATGCAAATGGAGAAGATGGATTTTGATATCTTACTGGTGGGTGCAGGTGCATACGGACTCCCGCTGGCGGCTTATGCAAAAAGAATGGGTAAGCAGGCCATACATTTTGGTGGAGCTCTGCAGATTCTGTTTGGTATCAGAGGGAATCGTTGGGATAATATACCCGAAGTGAATAGTTTATACAATGAGCATTGGGTAAGGCCGGTTAAAGAAGAAACGCCTGCAACGTACAAGAAAGTAGAAGGCGGGTCGTATTGGTAAATATAATTATGAAAAAGATTAAACTCGAACAGTTTGAGGGATTAAGAGGCGTGGCGGCCGTAATTGTATTCTTAAGTCATATTCAGAAAACATTCTTTCCTGAATATGATATAGTTACCATTGCTTTTTTCAAAGAACACCTTTTTAATAAATATTTTGCAGTAATAGCTCAATCATTTATTACGATTTTCTTCAAAGGACATATAGCAGTAAATATCTTTTGGATTATGAGCGCTTATGTACTTACAAAGAATTTCTTTACAATAGAAATAGAGAAATTGACGAAACAGTTGCAATTGGCTATATGTAAGAGATATTTTAGATTGATGATTCCGGCTGGTGCATCAATTTTGATTGCATATTTGATGATGAAGCTAAATTTGTTTTATGACCAAAATCTTGTTGAAAGCAGTCACTTATTTCAAAATAACTGGATTGGCTACCAATATTTTTACGAACCGGACTTTTATGTTGCAGTTAGGACAATTTTCTGGAATACATTTTTTGATTATAACACTGGGGTTAACTATAACTCTTCTCTTTGGACATTAGGGCCTGAATTTTTTGGTTCTTTATTTTGTTTTTTTTCATTGTTTTTGATATATAAGAACAATAATAGGTTTTATATTTACCTGCTTCTGATAGCGGTGGCTGTCCTATATAAGTCGAATTGGTTGTTGTCATTTATTTTTGGTCTTATCTTGAGCGACTATGATAACAGCAGTTTTACCGAGGGTTCATTTGTAAATAAAATTAAGATAATAGAAATTAAGGTATTCCGTATTCATTTTTTGCCGGTTATATTGCTTGGTGTTGTGGTTGTAATGATAGCTTTTGGAGGCAGATTCTTTGGGGCTACAATTTTAGAGTCTTTGATTATTGTATTTCTGGTATTAAAATCAAAGTATTTAACTTCATTCTTCTCAAGGAGGTTTTTTGTCTGGTTAGGGAAAGTGTCATTCAGTTTCTACCTGATACATGTGTTGGTTATTTGCTCATTTACTTGTTTCCTTTACCTGAATATAGATATGGCAGAAACCCCTAAAGTAATTCTCATTACTTTGTTGTCATTTATACTGCTTCTTTTCTTGTCACATGTGTATACAAAAATTGTGGACGAGAATGCTATTAAAGTGGCAAATAAAATAGGTAACTTTTTTGTAAAAAGATAAATCCTACTTAAACCACCCCGAATACATCAGATAATTTCTGGCAATCCGTTCGTTCTGGTCCTTAAAAACTTCTTCCGAGAGTTGTTTTACTTTCTTTGCCGGAACACCTGCATAAATGCTGCCCGCTTCCACGCGCGTATTTTCCAGCACCACCGCGCCGGCGGCAATCAGCGCATTCTTTTCTATATAGCAGTTGTCCATCACAATGGCGCCCATGCCAATCAGTACATTGTCTTCAATAGTGCATCCGTGTACGAGCGCGTTATGCCCGATTGACACATTATCTCCAATCTGTACTTTCGTCTTCTCATACGTGCAGTGCAGCACCGCATTGTCCTGGATGTTCACCCGGTTGCCGATGCGGATGGAATTCACGTCGCCGCGGATGACAGCATTAAACCAGATGCTGCATTCGTCTCCGATTTCCACATCTCCGACGATGGTGGCATTCGGCGCCAAATAGTTATTATTTCCAAATTTCGGGGTAAAGCCTCTGCAATCTAGTATTAAAGCCATGTTTTTCTCGTTCCGTTTTTGTAAATTTATAAAATGAAATTGTCATTCCGAAAAATATCCGTGCTTTTGGCCTGCGTTCTCCTGTTTTCTTCGTGTGCGTCCATGAAAGCGAAGAAGTGTCAGTGCCCGACATTCGGACAAAATCCGGTGGAACAGCCATCCGGTACCACACACAAAGGACCGCGTGTCTAAGTTCGGCTGCCGACATATACACCCAGCAAAATAACTGCCAGTCCGCCCAGGTGTATGGGTAGTATCTCTTCTCCTATAAATACGGCAATCATCACAGATACCACCGGTATGACAAAAGTGGTCATCGTTGCAAACAAAGCTGATACTCGCTGCGTCAGCACATTAAAGCCCACTTGGGCAAATCCCGTTCCCAAAGTGCCCAGCACTATCAGATATTTCAGGCTTTCCCAGCTTGTGGCCGGTGCCTCCATCGTATGGCGTATGGCGCCTGATAGAAATAGAAAAGGCACGGTCACAACAGCCACGGCTGAATATTGCAGCAAGGCAATAATCAAAGGATCTTCCTGCTGGAAATGGCGTTTGAATAAATTGGCGTTGATGCCATAGCTGATGGTGGCTACCAACGGCATAAAAATATAGGCGTTGATGGTGTCAGGCTGCAGACCATTTATTTTTGACCAGATAATCAGCGAGGCGCCGATGAAACCAATCAGCACGCCGATGATTTTTTTGCCGGTTAGCTGCACACCAAAAAACATGGCTCCCAGAAATAACGCGAACAGTGGCGTAGTTGCGTTCATAATTCCCACAATCCCGCTGTCGATTTTTGTCTCCGCCGTGCAAAAAAGTACAGCCGGCAGTAAATTGCCGAAAATACCCAGTAATGGAATATATCGCCATTTTCTGGCCGGAATTTTCAGTTTCCGGAAGTTGTAAATGATAAATGGCAGCAGCGCGACAAATGCGATGGACATGCGGAAGGCAGCCACCTGCAGGGCGCTGTAAACTTCGAGTCCTTTTTTGATAAAAAAGAAAGAAAAGCCCCAGATAATAGAAAGGCTGAAGAAATTTATCCAGTCTGTTTGCTGAATGGGTTTGGATGTCGACACACATCAAAATTACTATTTTATGGCATTCTATTTGTTGTTCCAAATCAAAATAACGACCTTTAATTAATTCAGAGCATCAAAATAAACCCATGCAAAAAATAATACTTCTGGCAGTTGTGCTTGTGGCTTTTGGCGGAACAGCAATACGCGCGCAGGATAAACCGATAACCGTTGTGAAACTGGAAGAGCTGCAAAAGATATACAACGCACCGAATGATACGACGTATGTCGTCAATTTCTTTGCCACCTGGTGCGGGCCATGTATGATGGAGATTCCGGTGTTGAATCAGTTTTATCAGGATCACAAAAACACTAATGTGCAGCTGATATATGTGAGTCTGGATGCCGCGCAGACACTGAAAAAATTGCCCGCGAAAATAAAAAAAGCCAAGATGGAAGCGCCGGTCTACCTGCTGAATGAAAGCCAGGATTTTTCCTGGTTGCCCTATGTCGATAAGCGCTGGCAGGGCAGCATTCCGGCCACGATGATAGTTAATTCGAAAAAAAAGGTAAAGGCTTTCTTTGAAACGCCGATGGAAAAAGGACAGCTGGAATTTTATTTAAAAAAATTAGGCTTGTAATCCCATTTTTTCCGCCGCAAAGATATGGAAATCAGTATATTTGTTTTAACAAAGGTTAGATGACCATTTTCGAGCGCGTTTTGGGGGGTACCCTCTTTTATAATTTCTGGACGAAGGTGCAGCAATATGTATTTTCCGAAGGGCGTTTTATGCAGCTCATCACCCTCAAGCCCATAGAAGTCTACAAGGATACCACCTCTATGGAAATTGATACCGCACACGTGACACTGGATATCAGGTGTCAGGTCGAAAATCTGATGCAGCGGCGCATCGACAGAACATTAAACCTTCTCACCCGAAGTCTGACCGAAGATACCGGTTCTAATTACAATTTTGATATCATCATCAAAGCCAGGATGAACTACGAGGAGATTTCCAAATTCTTCAATTTTCATTTCGGCAATCAATCCTATGATATTGAGAAAAACCGCTATCGGTTACATATTCAGGAGTTTACCTTCAGTAATCAAGGTACGAAAGCAGTGGTGGATTTCCCATTTACGCTGGATGCAAAGTGGTGGATTTTCCGGAAAACATTCAAAGGAACTGCCAGCCTGAAAGGTTCCATCAATTTCCATCAGCCCAGATATTTTATAAAAACGCGCAATCTGCAATATACACTGGAAACGGAAAGCACCATCTTGCGATGGATAGACCGGTTTTACCACAAAGACCTCATCGCCTTTCTCGGAGAGTTTCTGCAGTATAATTTCAGAGAAGAGTTGTTTCATGCGAAAGTGGAGGCACAACAGCAACTGCACACGCTGCAAAATCAATCCAGTTGGATCAGCGGCACCATCCATGAACTGGATTTGGAACGCATGACAATTGAGAGTGACGGTCTGCACGCCATTTTCCTTGCCGAAGGCAAGTTGCAGTTGTCCCCGAATTAGGGCAAACGCATTTTTTCTGAAAATTAAACAGAATACAGTATTTTTGTGCGTGTCCTAAAACACGACCACACAACCAGCAATTTTATGTACAGTCAGCCACTTCACCTTTCTCCAATTGAAAATAAGTCTTTTTTAGTCACCGGCGGCGCCGG